>PMYF01000773.1:6538-8469 GCA_003171295.1 Acidobacteriota bacterium
GGCGTTCCGTATGGGATTCTGTTGGCGGCTGTTGCCTTTCCTCTCGAATTTGTTCCCATGATAGGTCCTCTGGGCGGAGCCGTCATCGTCTTGCTCGTTGCTGGCTTGAGCGGTTCCACCCACCTGCTCGGGATCTTCGTGTTCCTTGTCGCGTTCCGTTTTTTCCAGGATTATGTCGTGTCACCCCGATTGCTCAGCGCCGGCATGAAGCTACATCCTTTGCTGGTCATCTTCGGAGTCCTGGCGGGCGCCTCGATCGCAGGTGTAGCCGGCAGCTTTCTTTCGGTTCCGGTGCTTGCTACTTTGCGAATCGTTTACCGGCAGTTATTAACCAAGGCGCCTTCCGTAGTGGTAGCGCCTCACGCTGCTGCCCCTCCGTGAGGAACCTGATTTCCGCTGGGTTTGTTCATAGGCCTTCTCCTCCGACCTCCACCTTGTGTTGCATCGCCATTCCCGCTACGCCGGTCCAATGAACAATTCAGATGTGCTGAAGATGTACAGGACTTCCTGCGGCCCGCGAACCGTGCTGGTTGGCGTAGACGTGCGTGACTTCCGCGCCAAAAAGGATAATCTGTGCTGAGTAGTAAACCCAAGTGAGAATAATGACGAGGGATGATGCTGCCCCGTAGGCTGACGCGACGGTGGACCTGGCGAGATACAACCCAATCAGCGCTTTGCCAGTCGTCAAGAGTAGTGACGCAACTGCCGCACCCATCCATACATCGCTCCAGGCAATACGAGCGTCTGGTAGATACTTAAAGATCATCGCGAGGAGCAGCGCGATCACACCCAACGACAGGAGGAAATTGACCGATTCCAACAAGAATACGGGCCAGGGAAGCAGTGGTGCTATGAAATTTCCCACGGCCCCCAGCGCGGCGCTCACCACGAGTGACACGAGTAACAGGAAGCCCAACCCCAGGACCAGGCTGAACGACAAAAAGCGCTGTCGAATCACGAGCAACCAGACACTTTCTGATCTGCCCTGAACTTTCCAGATCTTATTGAGCGCGTCTTCGAGCTCAACAAACGCGCCGGAGGCACCGACCAGCAGGGTCCCGATGCCAATGGCGCTCGCAACGATGCCAAGCGCGGGCCGATTCGCGCTCTGGAGGATCGCTTGAACAGCTCTTGCACCCGCTTCACCCAGCAAGCCTTGGAGTTGCCGTGAGAATTCACCCTCTGCCGCTTTTTGCCCGAACGCCAGACCCGCGACTGATATCGCGACAATCAGGACCGGAGCGAGTGAAAAGACCGTATAAAACGCCAGCGCTGCACCCATGCTCGGGGCATTGTCTTCTGCCCATGCCGAGCATGCCTCTTTGAGTAGAGCGTATGCGGCTTTCAGATTCACGGATACCCTCGACGCTCGCGGAAGGTCCAGATTCACGCACCGAACGACCCCCGGGCAGGCTCATACGAGGCGCCCGAGGGCCTGGCCTCATAGTGCAACAAATTCTGCCTCGGGAGTCTGCTCAAAATTGCTCAACTCCCCAGCCCCCAGCCCCGAACAGTTGAACGGGGCGAAGGGTCGGCTCTAAAGGTCGGCGCCTACTTCGTCCCGATTACCGCGCAACCTGCGCATTTTCGGCCAACAAGCCCGGCCAATTGTCTTCGATTATCGCGAAATCTGTGCATTTTCTGCCAAAAAACCATCTCAATTCTCGGTCATTGTGTCACTCNNTTCGTGAGCCGCCACAATTGGCGTAGGCTGGAATCTTCCATCCTTTGCATGAGCAGCGCATTTTGGTCCTGGGGAGCCATCAGCGCCGCGAGATTCTTCGGTGATTGCATGTATTCAACTTGCTCCGAGAGCTGCACACAGGCCCTTCGGTAGCTTTCCATCATCTCGTTCAGTTGTGCCCGAGCCTTCCGGCGCGCCGCCTTCCATTCCCGCTCCTCCGCCTAGCCGGGACTCGCAAAAGGCGCTC
>PMYF01000659.1 GCA_003171295.1 Acidobacteriota bacterium
CGCGACGTGTGCGCCACCCGCGCAAATAAGCGACCGTCTCCGCCAGCCCGCCGAAGAAAGAAAGCGCGTCTGAATCCCTTGATGGGTGTATTGTGTGAGGCAGTTGGGATCCAAAATGGAAGTTCTTTCTAGGCTCTCCGATTTGTGTCGAGTCGCAATCGCGGCAACTGTGTCCGCTTACTTTCTTGCCCCCAACGCAACAGCGCAGACCTTGGACGAAGCATTCTACTCGAGCACGGTACTGATCACCCACAGCAGGGACCCCGGTAGAACCGAGTTCGGAAGCGGGTTCATCATATTTCGCGAGTCCACTTCGGGTATTACTGTCACAATTCCCAGTATGCAGCCAAAGATCGGGCGGTTTTTTCTGATCACCAATAAGCACGTATTGCCCCTAGCAGGTCGGCCTCGGCAGATCAGGGTGAGAGTACAGGTACACACAACGGATTACACGGGTGCAAAGGAGGTGCCGCTCGACATCGCGGGAGAGGACGGCCGGAATCTTCCTATCGTGACGCTCCATCCCGATCCAGATGTCGATGTCGCTGGGATCGACATCACAGCAGTTATGGCCAAGGAAAAGATCTACATTGGCATCCTGTCCTCCAACTTGTTGGGGACGAGGGACAAACTTCGGGATCTTGGCGTAGCCATGGGCGATGAGGTATATCTTCTGGGATATCCGCAAATGATGTACGACCCGCAAAATGTCTCTCCTATCTTGAGGCTTGGAGCGATTGCCACTGATCCCACTGAGTTCTGGCACTTCAACGTTGGATTACGGCGCCAATGGGGCCTACCTGAAAAGCTGGACGGCTTCTTGGTCGACGGAAACGTGTACCCCGGTTCGAGTGGCAGCATGGTCGTCCTAAGGCCTCAAGGGACGTCCCGCGGCTCTGTGTTTTCAGGGGCCCCTCGATCCATCCCTTACATCCTAGGTATCGTTTCGGGCTCGATCCCCATTGTCGACAATGCAATTGGTTCCGTGCAGCGCATGGGGATGGGCACGGTCTATTCTGCCGATGATATCAAGGAAGTGTTGGACCTCTTCCGCTGAATCCCTTCTGGCTATCTTGTCATCCCGAATCCCTCGGGTGCCGTCGACCTCGCTTTTTGTGTCGGCCGCCGGTATGCCGCCAGGGCACGCCATGGATAGGGCGCGGTCACTGGTACCTTGTGCGTGTTCGTAGGGCGCGTATATGAGAGACCATGCGTCACCTGCGTTTGTCTCAAGAATGGGGGCAAGTCCAGATGGCACTTTAGTGCCATTTGCGTCGGCACACAATGCCGAAAAATCGGCACATTCGGGCCATTGCGTAATTCTTGACAACAGCTATGATTTCGGGCAAGTAGCTAAAAGTGTCGATTCCAGGGGCGAGAGGAAACTGCTACCCAGCGCGTTCCGCGGTCTCTAATTCCACTCTGTGGGAGGTGCGTGTGGCCGCAAAACTGTTGAAGGTCCTGTTTCTGTGCGTCGTTTCGTTTTTGTGCTGTTGTTCTTTGGCGTGGGGTGGTGAGGTGTGTGTCGCAGGCCCCGTGTCGGGCTTGATTGGCACGACCTGCGACATTGGCGTCGTGGAGTTCACCTTTACGCAGTTTAATGACCAAGCGGTCAACATGCCCTCGTGGTCGGCCAGTGACTTCTCCTTCATTCCACTTTCAAACGGTTTCACCCTCACCTTCGACGGCGGGCCGCAAACAACCGTAGGCAAGGCCGCGCCTCCACCCTGGAACCCATCGTACTTGGATGTTGGTGAAACCGCAGGACTCGATTTCACCTTCCAGGTCACAAACCCCGGCCTGCAGATCGGCAGCCTGGGCATCGCGGGCGGAGCGCTCTCCATGGGGACCCATCCATGGTCAAGTCTCTTCGGTGAAGACATCGCCGAATATAGCTGGGACATGTTAAGTACTTCTTGGCCCTCTTCGGGTCTCTGGGTGTGGGACGAGTGCATCCTGCCAAACTACTGCCCTACCTACACTGCGGGAAGCCACTTCCCGCCGCTTACTTCTGGTATCGGATCTGCTGTGCCCTTAGAGTTGTGGAGTGTCGCCGACGGCGTTGCAGCGTATGGCGGCGCATCGTGGGACGGAGCTCCGACCAACTTCACCTTTTCCACGGCCACGGTACCCGAGCCGGGCACAATGCTTCTTTTCTCGACGATGATGCTGGGGTTCGCACCCTTCCTCAGGGTCAAGCGCTGAAGTTCGTCGGGGCGTACCGGGGACGTTGAGCCAACCATAGGCGCGCCGGCAGCAGAACCGCTGCGGCGCCTGAGTTTTCACTGCATCGCGGGAGGCGCGCACATCGCCGTCGTTGCGATGGGTGCGCCAGACCAGCCTCTTACCCTCAGCCTTTAGCAGGTTGATGAAAAACTCACTGGATTGTCATCCTGAGGAGCCGTGGGCGACGAAGGATCTCTGTATTTGCTTGATTCCACAAATACCGGGATTCTTCGCTACGCTCAGAATGACACGGCCCAGGTTTTTTCATCAACCTCTTAGAGCCTGCCCCATTCGCTGCGCTCAGGGCAAGCTCTCAGCGGGGCGAAGGGTCCACACTTGTGTCGTTTCCTCTTGTTTCAGCCGCTCGGCCAGCAAAACCTTGAGCAGCGATTGATAGGGAACATTGCGCTGGTTCGCCAGGACTTTCACACAGTGGGTAGCACAGTGCGGCGGAGCCGCAACCAAACATGCCGTGGGTCTTGTAGGGCCAAGGCTTGCCCTGGCCAAGGCCACCCCAAGGGGTGGCCCTACGCAAACGAAGAAAAATGTTTGTTAGAAAAACAAGAAGTTACGGTATTGCATTGCAGGGCCCGCCCTCCGGCCCTGCGGCTCTTCC
>PMYF01000226.1:0-3109 GCA_003171295.1 Acidobacteriota bacterium
GAGCGAAATGGATAGGCCTCTAATCTTGTTTTGGACAAGGCAACCGTGGCTGCCTGCCCAATTCAGATTGATTACGTGCGATTGACGTTGGCGTACCATGCATGAGAAAGGCCCTTGCTTCCGCCGCGAGCACAATTCCCAGCTAGCAAGCTGGTTGGCAAAAGTGGTAACTTCAGACCAACCAGCAAGCTGGCTGGCGAAAAAGCGGCAGCAAGCTGCCGCACTCCAAAGCTGCGCAACCTGCCCGGGGCAGGGGCACGGTGATTATCAGAGAGGCCCTGTAACGGCGGAGCTGAAACCCTGCCCGGCAACCGCGTCCAAGCGGGGTGCGAAATCCGGGTCAGCGATCCGAAAGGGTGATTTCATGAAGCGAGATTCTGCTCTGATACTTGCAACATCATTAGTGCTGCTTTTTGTTGTATCTTGTCAAAAACCAACCCAGAAGACCGCAATCAAGGTCGATGGCTCCGGAAAGGGAAGGGTATTTGAAGGGATCGGAGGGGTCAGCGCCGGAGCGTCTTCGCGACTGCTGATCGACTACCCTGAACCTCAGCGAAGCCAGATCTTGGATTACCTGTTCAAGCCCAATTACGGAGCGTCTCTCCAGCACCTGAAGGTCGAAGTCGGAGGTGACACAAATTCGACGGATGGATCCGAGCCGAGCCATATGCGTACCCGCACCGATGAGAACTATGATCGCGGCTATGAGTGGTGGCTCATGAAGGAAGCCAAGGCCAGAAACCCGAAGATTATTCTGGACGCTCTCCCCTGGGGCGCACCGGGTTGGATTGGGAATGGGAAGTACTATTCGCAGGACATGGCGAACTATATCGTCAAGTTTATCCAGGGGGCTAAGAGGCAGCAGGGATTAGACATCGACTATGTCGGCATTTGGAATGAGACGGACTACGATGTTGGATATATCAAGTTGCTGAAGAAGACTCTTTTGGCAAACGGCCTTACGACGAACGTCGTTGCCCCGGATCTTTATGAGAATCAATGGAAGATCGTCGATGACTTCAAGCGGGATCCAGAGCTGAAGAGAGATGTCTATGCGGTCAGCGTGCACTATTCGCGCGTGAAGGGCAATTTCTACGTCACGGGATCAGCCTTGGAATCCGGGAAGCCCTTGTGGTCCAGCGAAGATCAGCCTTTTGATGAAACAGGAATCATCCTGCAACGCGATTGGAAACCTGGGGCAAGGCTCTGGGCCAAGATCCTCAACACCAACTACATTGACGGCAAGGTGACCAAGACGGAGACCTGGAGCCCCGTGACCTCTTACTATGATAACCTGGCGGCTGCCAATTCCGGCTTGATGTACGCGAACACACCCTGGTCAGGATATTACAACGTGCAGTCCGCCGTTTGGGTCACTGCCCACACGACGCAGTTCGCCCAGCCGGGCTGGCAGTACCTTGACAACGCTTGCGGGTACCTCAAGGGCAGGGGAAGTTATGTGACGCTCAAAGCCCCCACCAGCAGCGATTACAGCGTCATTGTCGAAACGATTGATGCCACGGAACCGCAAGACGTTGAGTTTCAAGTCTTCGGCGGACTTTCGGCGGGTACGATCCACGTGTGGGAGACCACCACCGCCAAATCCTTTGAAAAAGTCAGCGACCGTACCCCGCAGAATGGGTCTTTCCGCATCACTCTCGATCCGGATGCGATTTATTCTTTGACGACCACTGTGGGCCAAGACAAAGGAACTGTCGCACCTCCCCCGCCGGCCCCGTTTCCGTTTCCCTATGCGGATGACTTCGAGAGCGCGACTGTCGGCAAGGCTCCCAAGTACCTCGCCGACCAGGAGGGGGCTTTTGAAGCGGCAGCTTGCACGGGCCGGCCCGGTCAATGCCTCCGGCAAGTCATCGATAAACGGTCGATTCCGTGGGGCAGCATGCGCCCGGATCCCTTTACTTTCCTTGGAAGCGCGGATTGGTCGGACTACGAAGTCAGCACAGATGGAATGATCGAGGAGCCCGGGAACGTGTCACTTGCCGGGCGCATTGATTCCGCTGACTGGTTCCAGGATGATAAGGCGCGCTGGATCAGTGGCTACGTGCTTTCTGTCCAGCATGACGGAACATGGGAGCTTAACAGTACAAAATTCAAGACCCCCCCGAGCAAGCTCGCATCGGGAAAGGTTCCCGTGCAACTGAAGACCTGGCATCACCTCGCATTGGCTTTCAAAGGCGCTTCTGTCCAGGTGAGCATCGACGGCGCCTCGGTGGCGAACGTTACTGATACGAGCCACACGAAAGGAATGGCAGGGATCGGCACCGGCTGGAACACGGCGCAATTCGACAATTTCGCGATTAAGTAAACGGTCCCGCCGGCTGGCGCAGACGCCTGTTCGTTGGGGTCTGTGATTTCCCGACGGGACTTGTGGGAACTGAGGGCTCATCCCAATCGGTCCATGCGGAGGGTTGACGCATCCGGCAAGAAGTAATATGTAGGCACATTCGGGGGCAGCCCTAAGGCGGAGGTTCCTGATCCCTCATCTCGCTTCCCGGCTCGTTGAAGGGGTTGTCGCTTTCGTCGACAGGCCCCGCAGGCTTTGAGGATTCAGCCGCCTTTGCACCGTTCCCGTTCCTTGACGCCCGGTCCAGAATCTGCATCTGGTTGGCCACGACTTCGATAGCCGTGCGCTTTTCGCCTTCAGGGCCTTTCCACTTCCGGGTCTGCAACCGGCCTTCCAAGTAAACGTGCCTGCCCTTGTTCAGGTACTCGCCGCAGACCTCCGCCAGGCGGGCGAAGCAGACGATTTGAAACCACTCCACCCGCTCCCGGAGAGCGCCTGCTGGGTCTTTCCACCTCTCGTTGACCGCAAGGCTGAAAGTACAGACAGGCTTGCCTTGTTGACTGAATTTAAGTTCCGGGGCATCACCCAGAAACCCGATCAGGGTGACTTTGTTCACACATTGGCACACGAGTTGTGTCCTCCTTCCTCATCGAAGCGGAACTTGCGGCTAACGCGATCACCCGCCAGCGCGTCCATCTGAGTGGCGAGTTCAGCCATGCCCTCCCGTACGCGGGAGCGAATCAGGGGCATATTCCGCAAGGCATCCGTACTCACGCCCTCCAGCAGGGCTCGCGCCTTATCGAC
>PMYF01000226.1:3121-3538 GCA_003171295.1 Acidobacteriota bacterium
ACGCTGTGGCTTGCCATCCGGCTGGTCAGCCAGCCGGTCGCGGAGGTGACTGACCAGTTCCAGCAGCGAAGCGCGCATCACCTGCTGGACTTCGGCGCAGGCTTCCGACATGGCTTGGACAGCCTTGTCCCGCTCGGTCTGGAACATACGGGCCGATATTTCCCGAAGCTGTTCCGGTACGCCGTAGCTGACGTATTGCCAACTGAAGGTGAAGCGGGAACGAACTTCCTCCACCGGTGGATAGTCAGCGGGGTTATGAAGCGTGCGCAGTCGCCCTGCGGCTTCTTGGCACAAGCGCGGGTAGGCAGCGAGGAACACTTCCACCAAGACGGCGCGCTTCTCGTTGAACTCGCCCAGCTTTTCATCTACCGTCTCCAGTAAGCCCAGCGGTAGAAGATGAATGCCCACCTCGAACGG
>PMYF01000431.1 GCA_003171295.1 Acidobacteriota bacterium
AGTGTAAATAGTACTCTAGTAATAGTACTTTAGTAATATCGCAGTCGAAGTTGCTGAGCCAATCCGGCGTTGGGTCATTCCGCGGAATAGGTATCTGGAACTTAAGGGGCCCGCTACATCCGCATGCAGCAGGGCGCTACGCCGGAACCGACCACCTGGATTGCTTCGGAGGGATCTCCGTAGGCAGGTTGCAAAGTCTGTGGCCCACGTAGGAGGGCCGGAGAGGTATCTGCGAAATCGATTGCGCGGCAGCAAGCGGGGCTCGTCAGACGGGCAAAACGAACCGTGGGAACCCGCGATCTTGGCTGGGGCCTGCTCTCGTGATAAGTTGCGTTGTGTCGATGGCAGGAGAAGGGCCCAATGGGCACGGGCAAGAGGTCCAAATCGGAAATCGCAGTTTGAGGTACAAGTGCAACCTTAGACGCGACGGCAGGAAATATCCGGCTGATGATTCGGAGAAACCCTATGAGATTAATGGTCTTCTCGCTTTTGGCGCTGGCGACAGTACCTTCGTCGATCGGTGCGGCTAAGCCCGGGATTGGGGGGGCGGGGCCCTCCGTAGGTGACCGCGTGGTTCGAGTCGTGACCATAAGTCAGGAGGGGCTGCAGCGGGAGAACCAGGATTTGTTGGAATCGACGCTGACGCGCCTGAACCAGGCGGCTGCCTTTCATCCCGACATCGCCTGCCTTCCCGAGCTGTTCAGTAACCGCGCGCCCGAGTCCGTTCCCGGGCCGGTGACCGAGAAGCTGGCAGCCTGGGCAAGGGAGCATTCCGCCTATGTCATCTTTGGACTGAGAACCAAAAAAGGCGGCCCCGTTTATAACTCCGCAATCCTGCTGGATCGTCAGGGCCAAGTGGTGGGGCAGTACAACAAGATTCATCCCACCGAAGAGGAAATTAAGGAGGGCACAACACCGGGCGAGGATGTCGGCCCGCCCCTCTTCAAGACTGACTTTGGCCGCATCGGCATCCAGATCTGTTTCGACTCGAACTGGAGGGAGAGTTGGCGCCACATGAAGGAGCAAGGCGCGCAAATCGTTTTCTGGCCCTCGGCTTACCCGGCGGAACGCCAGCTTCCCGCCCTGGCGTTGACGAACGAGTACTACATCGTTTCTTCCACCATGCGCGGTCCGGCGCATATATACGACATCACCGGCGAGGTCCTGGCGGTTTCAGGAAAATATCAGGATTGGGCGGGGGCGGCGCTGCCCATGGGCAAGCGGCTCTTTGAGGTGGACTACAACGCTGCCAAGGCACAGGCAATCCAACAGAAGTACGGGGCGAGGGTGCAGGTCACCTGGTATCATGACAGCGACTGGTTCACGCTGGCGTCGCTCGACCCGGACCTGAGCGTGGAAGGGATTATGGCGGAGTACGGTCTGACTCCTCTGGACGAGTACATTGCAAGATCCGCAAAGGTAATCGACCAAGCCAGAGCCCAAGCGGCGGGCAAAGGACAAGCGGCCCAATGACCTCCTTCAGAACTTGTTAGCATCAGCTACTCCCAGGCATTCACCCGCCCTGCCCCAGAGGCCTCCCCACTTTGCATTCCTCAGGCATCAAGCTCGAAATCTCTCGGAGCACGGTTGGCTTGATATTGTCGTATGCTCAAAATATTCGACGTCAAACGGCGGATCAACTATGACAGGGGGCGCTCCATGAACTTACGTAAACCTTCGCCACGGATTTTGGTCATTGCCGGCGGTGTCGCCATGCTCGTCGGGGCTCTAGATCCCTTGGAGGGATCGGTCGTCATCCTTGCGGGCAGTGGCCTAGTGACACTCGGCACGTTCCTGAGCCACGGCGGACGCCGGTTGCTCATTTACTGGATATGGGTCTTCCTCTTGATAGCCGTCGGAGTCGGTGTGATGTTCGGGTTGAGTGCCATCGGAGGTTTTGGCGGCACGAGTGGACGTTCGATGTGGTGGGGAGTTCCGATTTTGCTTTACCCTGTGGGCTGGATTATGGGTATCGTCAGCCTGTTGATCAGGCTGACCAGAAGCCTTCGACACCGCCAAGCTGCCCAGCGATCCGGTGTAAGCGGGTAGCATGAGCCGCAACAGAGCACTGGAACTTAAGGGCCCCACTACCTCAGCATGCCACAGAGCGCAATGCCGGGTCCGACGACCGGGATCGCTTCGAAAGGATCTCCGCAGGGCGAAGCACGCTGGACAAAGCTCTGCCAACCTGGGTCAGATCGCAGTGAAGGGACTAACCGGATGAGTTGTGGGGCGAAGGGAGTATGGAAGGAGGATGTTGGGGATGCTAGGGTTTTCGAGGCACGTGTTTAGCTCGGGTGACACGCATTGGAACCCTCGACTTGACCGATCGCACCCAACGCAAGTCCGTTCCCTTGGTTTCGGGGATGGGAGGATCATGCCAGATTTGTGCTAATATTGTGCTTGTCTTTTGCGGAACGTCAGATTTTTGCGCTTTGTGTGCTTTATATTTCAATAAGTTGCGTGTTTCTATTATGTTAAGTGGGTTCGATTCTCACCCGCGCCTCCAATCTTCTGAGAGTGACCCATCTTAACCTGAATAAACTGGACCCTCACGGCAGTTCCTAGATGTTCACCCAAAACATGGCCAAAAACGCCTCATAACAGTCGAAGGTTGGCCCAGGCTTCTTCGCTCCCCTGATAGACAGAGGCTGTCTCAAAACTTCAGTTGTAGCGCCGGTCGGAGCCTGCGCTGACGCAGGAAGCGACCGGCGGCTTCGAATTCTCAACAACGCTCATCGAGCGGCGCTCCAGCGGGTGACGCCGAGTTTTGAAACAGCCTCGAGTGGACATTCCAGCGCCGGAAGGCCAAAATGGAAAGTCCGAATAGCAGCAATCAGGAAGTTCAGGGGCATCAACATGAAACACTTTTGGACGCTTCAAGTGAGCGCTGTGGTTCTGCTGGCTGCCGGGCTCGGCGGGACGGCGATGCCTCGTCTTTCCGCGGCGAAGGGCGCGGAGACCAAGGTCCTGGGCCTAAGCAAGGTGATCGCTTTCTTGTACAGCCCCGCGAAGGACTTTGATCCCAAGCAACTGCGCTCGGTAACGTTCATCGGGCCGAAGAGTTCTGAGGAATGGAAGTATTGGCGGGCCCGCGGTGTGGTGATGGGTGTCGGCCACACGTGGTTCGACCTGTTGCGCTCACCCGTCGAGAAGGCCGTGGAGAACCTGGTGGGCCAGGATTACGGCGGAAACCCCCAGCCTTTGGTGATGATCGACGAGTTCGGCTTCGACTACGGCGGTGGGCTAGATGAGAAATCCGCCCAGATTCTCCGCCAGACGAAGCGCCGGAAACCTGAGTTGGCCCTCGCGGTCTTTGAGATGCGCGGCCCCATCCCCCCGGTTCTGGCGGAGGCCTACCGCGATGTGGCGGACCTGGTCATGACGGAGAGCTACATGGGCGGCAAGCAGTCGTACTGGTGGCTCGCCACCCAAGTCTGGTCAGCGCGGAGGTACGGCATCCTGCCCAAGACGATCGCCGTTCTCGGGGTCGGTAAAGGCGGCAATCCCGGCGAGACCTGGGCCCAGACGAAGGAGGAACTCGAACAGCAGGTTCGCTTCCTCCGCCTGGTCGCTCCCGAATCGCCTGGAGTGGGCTTTTACGGGGGTACCCCCGAACTGCTAGCCAGCGCCGACGCCTTAGGCGCGCGATTCTCCGATATTCCGACCGACGGCTCCGGATTGCCCGCAGACCTTCTGGCTCTCGCCCGGACCTTCTCCAACCGGTATGAGAAGCCGACGTTGGTTGTCTCGCCTGCCCTGGTGCAGCCCAACTACAACGAGGATGGCTCAGGACATCTGGCCGAACCCCAGACGATGCGGCCCTACCTGATAAACCTCGGCGATCAGGACGCGCATGATGTTCAGATCCGCATGCGCAATCCGCCCGCCAAGGGTGGCGACGTGTTCGCAGAGGGCATCGTTCCGCTGATCCCGAAGAGGAGTGCAACGATTGGCGTCATCCCCGTGACCGGCCATTGGCACGTGTGGGTGGGGCAATGGGAGATGGAAGTCGAGGCCCCGGGCTGCGACGTCCGCGTTTTGGGGGCCGCGCCGTGAACGGGTTCCCTCTCGCGCGGGAATGACTGTACCTGGGAGCGCCCGCATCTCGCAAATGACACCCGTACCGACCTAATCGCGCACTTCCGCTTCCTGCTCCTCGACCACCTTCGTTGTCTCTTCCCACTCCCGCATCAGCCGGGCGATCTCTTTGCGCCCTTGCTCGATCATCCGGGTAAGCCGCAGGGAATCCTCCGCGCTCCTGAAATGCGCCAGTTCCTGCCCGTAGCCCTCGAGTTCGGCCTCGCGGCGCGCCACCTCCTCTTCGATCTCGCGGCAGCGCTCCTTCATCTGCTGCAAGCGAATCGGATTGACCCGCTTGGTTTTGCCCGTGGAGGAAGTTACTGACGCCGCGGCAGGCAGGCCGTTGTCGGATGCGTGGCGCGAAGGCGCGCGCTCCCCCACGAGGTCCGGCATCCCCGGCAGGGTAAGGTCGATTTCCTTCCCCTCCTTGCGCCACAGGTAATCCTCGTAGTTACCCGGGAAAACAATCACATCGCCGCCGCCGATCTCGAACACCCGCGTGGCCAGCTTGTCGATGAANNTCGTGGGAGACGAACACCACCGTGCCGGTGTACTTCGCCAGCGCTTCCAGTAGCATGTCCTTGGCGCGCAGGTCGAGGTGGTTGGTGGGTTCGTCGAGCAGCAGGAAATTTGAGGGGCGCAGCAGCAGGCGCGCCAGCGCATAGCGATTGCGCTCGCCGCCCGAAAGCACGCGGATGCGCTTGAATACGTCATCTTCACTGAACAGGAAGCAGCCCAGGAGGCCGCGCAGTTCCGTCTGGGTGCTAAGCGACATAGGCGCGGCACGCGCCAGGTCGTCGAGCAGGCGCGCCTCGGGATCCAGCGCCTTGTACTGGTCCTGGGCAAAATAATCCGCCTCCACCTGGTATCCCAACTTGTACTCACCGCCGGTGAGCGGCTCGATGCCGGCCAGCATTCTGATCAGGGTGGATTTGCCCGCGCCGTTCACGCCCACCAGGGCCACGCGATCGCCGCGCTCCACGGTGAAGCTCACGTCGCGGAACACCAGCTTGGGGCCGTAGCTCTTGGCCACGCGCTTGAAATCCGCCACCGTCCGGCCGCTGCGCTGGGGCTGGGGAAAGCTGAAGTGGATGGCTTTCTCTTGCTGAGGGACCTCGATACGTTCTATGCGTTCGAGTTCCTTGATGCGGCTCTGCACCTGCTTGGCCTTGGTGGCTGTGTAGCGGAACCGGTTGATGAACACTTCCAATTGCTGAATGCGCTCCCGCTGGTTTTTGTAAGCCGCTTCCACCTGGGTTCGCCGCGCCGTCTTCTCCACCAGGTACTTCTCGTAATTGCCGCTGTAGAAGTGGACGCGCTGGTTCCAGATCTCGACCATCTTATGGACCGTGACGTCGAGGAAGAAGCGGTCGTGCGAGATCAGCACGCAAGCGTGCGGATAATCGTGCAAGTAATCTTCCAGCCAGTTGCGGGCTTCCAGGTCAAGGTGATTGGTGGGCTCGTCGAGCAGCAGCAGGTTGGGCTTCTCGAGCAGCAGCTTGGCCAGGGCGATCCGCATCTGCCAGCCGCCTGAGAATTCTTCCGTGCGGCGGTGCCAATCGGATGGGGGGAATCCCAAACCGCCCAGCACCATCCCAGCCTGGGCCTCCAGCGAATATCCGTCGCGGTGCTGGAACTCGGTGTCGAGCGAGTGGAAGCGCTCGCTGACGCGCTGGTACTCCTCGCCCGCGGGGTCGAGTTCCGCGATCTTCCCCATCAGGCTTTCCATCTCCTGCTCCATGGAGAGCAGATCTCCGAACACCGACATGCATTCGGCGAGCACGGTGCGGCCCGAAAGGCTCAGGCCATCCTGCGGCAGATAGCTCGCGGTGATCCCCTTGGCAAAGGTGACTTCGCCGTAATCGAGCGGCTCCAGGCGCGCCAGCACCTTGAGCAAGGTGGTCTTGCCCGTGCCATTCGCGCCCACCAGGCCCACGCGATCGCGCGGCGTGATGAGCCAGTCCAGACCGTCAAACAGCAATTTGGGGCCGAAACGCTTTCCGGCCGAAGAGAGTTGAATCATAGCGATTGGGCGCCGCGACAGCCGCCGCCCCACACCCCAGGCCGCGGCGTGGGACGGGGCGCACTCGATAACCCGTGGCGCGGGAGAGGCAGCGACCCAGCGAAAGCCGGGCACCACTCACCAGTCTAGCAGACTCGGCACGTCGAGCAAGCGCAGACCTGTTTTGGAGGTCTGCGGTTCGTGCCATATTGACGATAACAAGCCGCGAAGCCCACACGGCGGAGGTAGGCGCTCGGCTTGCTCCTCGACTTCATCTTCAGTAACTCCATTTATTTTCATAAACATAATGGAAAGACAACTATAACTCATGTATTTTCAATAACATCATGGAAAGCCAATAAACAGACATTTTTTCTACATGTGTTTTCAATAACATAATGGAACTTACCTTCATT
>PMYF01000651.1 GCA_003171295.1 Acidobacteriota bacterium
ATCTTCTCATCGGTGAGCGGTCGATAAAAAGCAAGACCTTGGTGATTGGGGGTACCGGACTGCTCTGTCTGGCAGCAGGGTACGCGTTGAGCCTGTGGGTTCCAGTGGTCATGAAGATGGGTACGGCTTCCTGGGGCCTGCTCGCTGCTGGATGGGCCAGTTTACTCTTCATGCTCTTTTTCTGGCTTGTTGACGTCCGGGGCTATAGGGCGTGGAGCTTTCCGCTGCGCGTGATTGGCATGAACGCTCTTTTTATCTACGCGTTCTCGCAGCTTATCAATATCGACCAAGCAATGGCTGTCTTCTCGAAGGCACTGGTTGGAGGATCAGGCAGCTCAGATCTGCTCCTGCGCTCAGCCTTGGTTCTTGGCGTCGAGTGGCTCCTGCTGTTCTGGATGTACAGAAAAAAGATATTCGTAAGGCCCTAAACGTTGAAATGGTGACCAGAAGGTTTGAGCCTATCGGCGAATGCATGGGATTAGGGGCTTTCATTCAAGGCGCGCATTTCAGGCTTCTTGTCCGACCCCAGAGGGGCAGGAATTGCCGCATGCCTCAGGCCAAGGTCCAAGAGCTTTCTGCCGGGCTTCAGTCTATCTCAGCGTGAAATGTTCTTTGGGTTCCCCTACCCCTCGGAAGAAGGTTTCCATGATCCTCCGCGATTCTCTCATTTCACCTTCCAATGCTAGGCACGTCATGGGATAACTCCCTGGGCGGCTGCGGACTCCGACTCACCACCGGGTAGGGGGAGGATAACACCGATGGACTCTTTTCGCGTCTCACGATAGGGCAGTCACGGCTGGCGCTTTGCCAACCGAAGGAGTTCACCGTCAGATTGGAGCAACTCCCTGACGGTTGCCCTTGGAAGACCGCCGTCCGCGCAAGAGGGAATAAGGTGAAGCAGCACTACGTCAACTGGCGGGATTCGAATACGGATATCCCGACGCAGACAACTCTCAAATTATCCAAAGGAGGTAAGCCATGAAACGCTATCTCGCGTGTTTTCTCCTGATAGGTCTTATGTCCATTACCATTCTCGGCTGCCAATCCTCGAAATCGACAGGATTCAGCGACGCAGATAAGGCGGCGATTCGGAAAGTTACAGACGAGGTAGTCTCCATTTCGAACGCTGCCACGAAGGACTGGGCCGCCTACGTCAAGACCGACTATGCCGAGAATGCGGTGATCTTTCCTCCAAATACGCCTGCAGTTCAGGGTTGGGATGCGATTCAGTCGTTCGTCACCGCAATGCCGGCCTCTTCGGATTTCAAGGTCGACGTCCTTGAAATCGAAGGGTGGAGTGATCTCGCATACGTCCGGGGAACATATTCGATGACCTATACGCTCCCAGGTGATTCCGGGCCAACCAAGGAGTCAGGGAAATACATCGAGGTCTGGCGGAGACAACCTGACGGGTCGTGGAAGGTGATTCGCGACATCTGGAACTCGGACCTTCCAATGCCGGCGCCGCCCGCATCAGCGCCAGCCAAGTCGCCTAAAAAATGAGCCGAACTGGTAGCCGCGGCACGCTGTTGGTGCCGTGGGCTTTTCCCCGTTCACAGAGCCGCGGCAGATTGAAGAAACGAATCTGCCGCGGCTACAACCCTACGAGGAGGTCATAAGCGCTTAAAGATTCTCGTGTCGTTTCTGATTGTTCTTGCGCTGGCAAATTAGGCCAGCGCGCAGGGGCTGCTCAGGAGGAATCGAGGGCCGTCCGCCCTCCGCGTACATGGCCTCGAAGCGCGGCGAAAGGCGCTTCAGGACGGTATCCACCATCTGGCGAATCGGCCGCAAGGGGTGGTCCGCCGGAACTCGTTGCTCCGGCGAGAGATAACTGCACATCGCACCTTGCTGGGTGTCGTTTCCGCGCATGAGGTATCATCTATGGGCATCATTCACATGGATCATACCTCATCGCATATATCTAATCAAGGGAGAGAAAGCTTTCAGATTTGCAGCGTGTACCCTAGTGCTGGGAGGGCTGGCGTTCCTATGGGCCCAGCGGGAAACCCAGGGCTGGTATGCGTTCCACACGTTTTGGACGAGCGCGGCTCATCCTTAAAGTTTGCGAACTGCATATAACTGGGCACGTTTTGCATGCGCCGACAACTACTCGTTGATTGTCCTGGCACTTGCGGCAGCCTGTTACGCGCTTTGCCGGTGCGGTAGAGTTCTGGTTCGATGGAAATTACCGTTTAGCGTGGCCTTCTCCCTTTTGACTAAGCAGAAATTCTGTGAGGGCATTGAGCTGCTCGTCCGTGAGGTTCTTGAAAGAGGGCATGATGGAGCCGGGGACGTATGCCGTGGGATCCTTGAAATGTCCCGTCAACCATTGGGCCGTACGCCCGCGGGTGCCTTCAACAGTCAAATCGGGCCCAACCTTGCCTCCTTCACCATCAAGTCGATGGCACATGAAGCACCCTTCCTGGCGATAGAGCGTTTTGCCGTAGGCATTCAATTGAGCCGGCGTTCTCACGGCTTTCTCTTCCTTGGGGGCTTTCGCCGCCTGCGCGGCGTTCACTTCTGTCAGATTCCGGATGAACATCACCAACTTCCAGGTCTCTTCGGGAGAGATGGACTCTTTCCAGGACGCCATTCCGGTCATGCGCACGCCGTTCTGGATGATCCAAAACAACTCGGGGTCCTTCCAGTGTTGGACGTGCGGGGAGGTCAGGTCCATGGCGGGCGGGTACATGCCCTGCCCAAGGACGGTATGCCCGTGGCCGTCCACACCGTGGCAAATGGCGCAGGATTGCTGATAGATCTGCTGGCCCTCGCTAGCCTCTTGTGGATTTCCGGTCAGAGGGTTCCGCAGGTTTTCTGTCTCGACGGGGATCACAATATCTTTCGCGAGGTTTGCCAGGGTTGTTTCGACATTGGACGGCTTTTGGTGTGCCGTGCATGCAGATAAGAGCACTACCGAAGCGATCAGGAATTCGATTCCGATTGAACGTCCAGTGGGAATTTTCATAAACAAATCCGCTGCTTTGTGCGGTCTGTACAATGACCCCAGTTCACAGGTTTGACTCTCTCGGGGCCGAAAAGCCGCGCCCTATAGGCAGGAAGACGGGGTCAGGATGCCCTCCTGTTCCCCCTCCAATTCAGTTGTTCCCCTGATCATCTGATTCAACCACCCAGCGAATTCCCGCAAGAAGCGTGGACGTGCAAATTTTAACGCGGAGGCTCGAATCGTGGAGGCGTCAAAACGAATCCGCTGGAATCGCTCCAACCCATCCAGGAGCGAGTCCGCCGATTGCTCCTCGAATAGTATCCCGGTTGTTCCATCCTCAACGATTTCCCGTGCCCCACCCCTACCTAACGCGATCACAGGCCGACCGCAAGCTTGCGCTTCACCCATAACGATTCCGAAGTCCTCTTCTCCGGCAAACACGAAGGCTCGGCACTGCTGCATGGCTTCGATCACGGTGTGCTGCGGCTGCGGTCCCAGAAACTGAATGTTCGGCTTGGCGCGTTCCTGGAGCCTCCGCCGTTCCGGCCCATCGCCGATCACCAGCAGAGGTCTCCCACATCTATTGAAGGCTTCGATTAGCAAGTCGGCGCGCTTGTATGGCACCAACTGCGAAACGAACAGGAAAAAGCCCTGCGCGGTTTGGTTGAGAGGGGAAACCACAAACCGTTCGGTATCAACCGGTGGATAGATGACGGCGCTCTTCCTGCCGTACGCGTCATGGATCCGCTTCTTCACGGCTTCCGAAATGGCTACAAAATGCGTGACGCGCTGGGCTGCCTGGTAGTCCCATTCACGTAAGTAAGTTCTGACGGTGCGAAGGGCCAGCCGCCTAATCGGCCCGACGGCATGGGAAGAGGCTGCGGACTCGCTCCAGATGTACCGCATGGGGGTGTAGCAGTAACAAATATGCACGGCATGAGGGCTGACCCGCACTCCCTTCATGGTCGCCGCGTCGGAACTGATGACGAGGTCATACCCAGTCAAGTCCATTCTTTCGGTGGCCAACGGGAACAAGGGAAGATAATAGGGATACCATCGCGAGGGTCTCGGCAACCTCTGCAGAAAGGAACTGCGCAAGTGATGTCGCTTGAGACTGGCAGACATCTGCGACCTTTCGTAAACCAGTGTGAACAGGTCGGCTGAAGGAAAGAGATCCGACAGGGCTTCGAGTGCTCGCTCGCCGCCCCGATAGGTCACAAGCCAGTGGTGCACCAGGGCCGTTCTCATCCCCGATAGGCTGTTCACTTCCATGCCGTCAGCTCCCTCCGCTGCGAGCCACCTTCCTCAGGAGGATTACAGCTGCTAAGCTCCCGAATCAACCCGTGGATCTTCGATTGAAACCTCTCGACCGAAAATTGGTCGAGGAGAGTCGAGCGAGCCCCTGACTGGAGACGCGCGCGCAGGGGTCCGTCTACCAGAAAGCGCTGCAATGCCCCCGCCAACGCCCCGTCGTCCCCAGGAGGAACCAGAAGACCGTTGACTTCGGGTTGGATAATTTCCGGAATCCCTCCCGTTCGGGAGGCAAGGACCGGGACTCCCTCGCCAAGCGCCTCCAGGATGGCTAGGGGCATCGCTTCACCCGATTGCACTGAGGAAGGTTGCACCAGCATATCCATCGATCCATAAAAGGCCACGGGATCTGTTTGATACCCCGCCCAAAAGATCCGATCGTGGAGATGGAGTTGCGCTGCGGTGTCCTTCAGTTTATAGGCGTAAGCAACGTCGGACGGGTCTCCTGGTGCAGGGGCGCCGACAAAGACCATATGGGTTTTCTCCTGCAGGTCGGGGCGGAGCATGCCCACCGCGCTGAGCAATCTCCCTTGCCCCTTGTGCTCGGTTATCCGACCGACCATCCCCAGGGTGAAGCGGGTGGGGGGCCCGGCTGCTTTCGCAAAAAGGTGGGGGGGCCGGCCGCATGCGAGCACCGGTTGGTGGAACAAATGGATTTTTCCGGCAAGCTGAGGATCAGCGTCCAGCAATGGTTGTGCGGAGGCGATTGAACAAGTCACAATTTTCGAAACGTACCGGGCCAAGTGGGCGACTAGAGAAATCTCGGGCTTGCGGGTGAGGGTCAGATGTAGGTGGAACAACGAGGGGCGGCCCGTCAAGCAAGCTGCCAGCACCCCCGCGGGGAGACAACGAGGACCGTTGATGTAAATCAGCCCTACGTTTCTCCTCCTAACAACCGAGGCCAGCTTCAGTCCACTGAGGAGGCTCCGCGCGGAGAATGCCAGCATCTCGGAATGTGACTTTCGTCCCGAGCGGTAGGCTCCCAGGGGCATTAAGAGAGTTTCGATATTCCGCGCTTGGAGCTTGGCGGAAAATGGCCCGGGACTCGGAAAAGCGACAAGCGGTTCAAACTCTGGGATGATCGAATCCAGAACGTTTTCCAGAACCCGTTGGGCGCCACTCAACCAACTTTGCTGCTCGAGAAACAGGATCGCCTTCTTCATGGGAATGTCACGGTGCCTAGACGACCAACCGCCCTCCTTCCTGCAATCTCGCGGGTCTCCGGGATCTTTCCACTCGATTCATGATAAGAGCCATCAGGGCGGTTAGAATTACCATGCTGCGCCAGAAAGTGTAAGCGTCGACGGCCAGAAGTTGAATGAGTTCCCCGGCCCAAATGGACAACATCACGGCCGCCCAGAAAGCTATGGGGTCATTCTTCTGGCGCGCCAGCCGCGAAAAGGTGTGGAGGATCGCACCGGAAAAGATTAGGAATCCCGCGAGACCCACAACGCCGGTTTCAAGGAGGAGGCTTAAGTATCCGTTGTCCGCAATGAGTTCGCCATGAAACAGTCGAGTAAAGGTGAGGGTTTTGTAGCCGATCCCGAAGATGAGGTATTGCGGGTACTCGCGAATGATATCCAGGATGCGAATCCAAGTTAAATAGCGGCCACTGGTTGCCCCGTTCGGGTCAGTGAGGATTTCTGTAAGATGCCCCACCCGCGCTTCCAGGAAATAGTGCCAAAGCTCAGGCGAATACATCCAAAGCAGCAGGAGCGGAACCGCAAGCGCCAGACAGAGGACCAAGGAGCGGCGGACATTGACCAAACCAGAGGTCAGACTGAAAACCAACAGAGCCACTGCGATGCCCATCCAGGTGCTGCGGGAGAATGTCACCAGTATAGCCAGGCCGAAAACTGCGGTAAGAAGGACGAGCAGCCACCGGGGCAGGCCGGCACGGCGATCTCTCCGTGCTAGCAACGCCGCAGCGGCCGGCACCAGGAAGAAGCCGCAGAAGTTGGCGAAGTTCAGAGAATCGTAAAACACACCTTGTGCCCGTCGCAGGATTTCTGTGCCAAGCCAAACAAACTGATTCGGGGTCGGGTGTAGCAGAGGGACAGGCCATATGAAATCCACGATACCGTATCCAGCAGAGAGCACGGCTCCGGCACAAAGCAGTGGATAGATCGCTCGTTCGGTCCGGGTTTCTTCGAGACGAGCCCCTCCTCGGATCAAAAAATAGATGAAAGCCGTCTGGCTCAGAAGCAACCAGCGCGAAAGGCTCTCGGTTCCTGTCTGAATTCCGGAGAGCCAGAATGCGAAAGGTAGGGAGGAGGCTGTGCCCGCGAGAAAGGCCACCAAACCTTTTGCAACAGGATCCCATGCCGGGCAAATGTCCCGAAGCCGAAACACGGTAATGGCTATCCCAATGGGGAGCAGAAGAAAGGAAGCGTAAACAGGCTTCTCGCCCAGTTGCGAATGGTAGATGGGCGGGAAGATCTCGAGGAACAGGAGGAAAACAACCACAAAAAGCAATGGCTCCCGAAGTGACATCACAGCAAATAGCAAGTAGGCGATTCCACCCATTGCCCCCAGGAACACGAACGTGGCCGGGCTGTGGAGCGCGAGGAGCAAACCGAGCGCGACGGCGAGCCCCGTCGGAACAAGCCGCCGGCAAGTCAGGGGTGAGGAAAACAATATACTCCGCAGGCTCATATACTATCGTCCGTGAGAAGACGCCATTCCCGGCGACGGGGCAAACCCAGCACAACCACGATGCCCGCGAGCATGAGCAGCATCCAAGCCACGAGCCATCTATCACCACCGTGGATCGAGGTGATGAGTACTGGGCCGAGCGCAATCAGCACCGTCGCTCCGGCAAGAACTTGCAGGAGCCCAAGTGCGGCACTCCGGGCGTGCTCCTCCTGAACCAGAAAGCAAAGGTAAATTCCGCTGATAATGAATTCGCGGACCACATCAGCGATAGCACACCCGGTTGCTCCATAGGCAGAAGTGAGAGAAAAACTCAAAACCAGCCCCAACACCATGCCCACGCCGAGGGTGATGAGGCAAACAGAGGGGCGCTGGGCCGCCACAAAAACGTAGAAGAGGACGGTGTTTAAGAACACCAGAGGGAGCATTGGAGCAAGAATCCTCAGCCAACTGATCCCGGATGCCGAGTCTCGCCCCAAAAGCCACGCGAGCAGAGTGGGGGCGGCAAACCAAACAGCCAGCCCACCTAGGCCCGTCAGCAGCAAACCATTCTTCACAAGACCCAGCACGTAGGCGCTTCCCTGAGCCGACCCATGGCGCAGAAGACGGGAGAGTTTCGGGAACAGCACTGTCATCAGAAGGGAGGTCACGAGAAAGATACCCACCGGAAACCAAGCCGCCGCCTGGAAGTGGCCAAGCGTCCAGTCAGTAACATAGAAGCCCAAGATGAGAATATCGATCCTGAGGTTCAATGCTTGCAGAATCGCAGTTACCCCTATGGGGACGCTGGCAACGAGGATAGCCTTGATGATTTCAGGGTCCCACCGATAGGGGCGTCCGGGCGAACAATTGACCCACACGAGTCGCCACCCGAGGCAGGTTTCCGCTGCCTGCCCCACGACGAACCCGATCACAACGGCCGTTAAACTCGCACGGAACAACAAAGCTCCCCCTATCCATGCCAACGCCAGCGCCGAGTTCAAGGTTTGCTGCAGCGCGATGAAGTGCATCTTTTCGTACGCCTTGAAGACCGCCATGCACACCTGCGAAAAGGTCTGCAGGACCGCCCGACCGGCGAGGACATAAAATAGGACACGTCTTCCCCCCTCCGGGACCCCCCATTGGCCGAAGCAAAGGATGAAGAGGAGAAGTGCGCCGCCGAGGATGAACTTCAACCAATGAACACTCCAAAACACGGCCCGCAGCCGTTCATGATCAGCTGAAAGGTCACGAACCATGTAGAGGTGAAGTCCGAAGTCCGGAACGAGCAGGAGGATACTCCCACAGGCCAGGGCGTAACCATACTGGCCAAGGGCTACGGGACCAAAGTGGCGGGCGATGACTATCGCCATCAGTAGCGTGGCCAAGCGGGAGGCAGCCTCACCGCCGAAGACGGCCGCGGTGTTCACAAACAGCCGGCGCGGAAACACTCGGAACAGGACAGCCATAGATGTCCGTCAGTCGCCTCGAACGCCGAGGCGCTCGAGCCTATCGACAGCAAAGGATTTCGGTCGGCGCATTTCCCGGTAGTTTTCAATCGCCAGGGCGAGGCCCGTGAACAGGAAAACCCCCAGTAGGAAGCCCAGCAGGGTGTTGAGCATGGCCATGGGCCGGACCGGCCGTTCGGGAATGAGAGCGGGCGCAATCTGCTTCATGTCCTGGGATTTCGAATTCACCGTTACCGAGACGTCCTGGAGAAGGCGGGTCGCATTCTTGACCGCTTCCCCAGCTAGGGCATAGTCGCGGTCTGCCTTGTCGATCTCACTTCGCAGCAGCGCGAGCTGCGCAAGAAGTCGTGAGATCTGCGGGTTGACTCTAGCCAACTGTTCCGTCGCCGTCTGAATTCCGGCGCGCTCCGCTGCGCTGCTCGCTAATGCGATGACGAGATTCTTCTGAATCTCCTCTCGAGTCGTATTGAGGGACTCCTCCGTCATGGATAAGGACGTGCCATTAGGATCAAGTTTTTCCGCAGCTTTTTCCAGGTAGCGATCTGCGGTGACGCTTTTTTTGAGCTGAAAGATTCGCGGCTCCCCAACCAAGGTTTGTTGCAGCAACTTGGATTTGCCCTCGTCTTGTGCCAATTCAAGGGGCAGTTGCCCCAGACGAGTTGAAAGCTTGTCCTTTTCCCCGAGAAGAATACTCAGATCCTTTTCTCGATTCTCAATNNCGTGGCCTCCGCCAACTGCTTCTCCAGAAATGTTTGGGTTGCCTGTGTGTCCGCCGCATTCATCTTGTCGTTGAATTCCACCGCACGTTCAGCCAGGTCGTTGGCTAAGGCAGCGGCAAGCTTCGCATCAGGAAACTCGACGTCCACTTCCAGAAGGCGCGCGGACTTGGGGATTTGAACATCCAGGTAATTCCTTCGCCGGAACCTGTCTACGGTCAGACTATACGGCGGCTGGTCCAGATGGAATTTGCTCAAGGACTGCTTGATGAGGTCGTCGTTGTCCACGAATGGAACAAAGGTGGGCAGCATGGCCATCTGCTGCCACGCGGTATCTCTGGATTCCGCGCCGATTTTGGATGCTGAAACCAGAATATAGGTCGTGGCCCGGTAGACCTTGGGGAGGAACAGGCTGACGACCAGGGCTGCCGTGGCACATGCTCCCCCCCCTTCCAGAATCCATGCCCATCGGCGTCGCAATACCCCAACCCTTTTGACCAGTTGCTGGTCCGCATCATCGTCCACTATCATCGCTTTAACCCCTAGGGCATTTCAGCCCGACCTCACTGCTCTTTCCGATGGAAGGAAGTCCACGTAATCGCGAGCGAAAGAATCTTGATATCAAACCTCATGGCCCAGTTTCGGGCGTAGAACAGGTTGTGGGCAGCGCGGTGAGGGATCGAGGTGCCGCCCCTCTACGCGCGGTCCCTGTTAGCAGCACGCTTCGAGTACGGAGCCAGCGTGGATACTCCCTTACAAAACGCAGGTCGGAGGCTGCGTGGAACTTCAAACGGCGAGAAGCGTGCAGACACTGTCTCCACACCTTCTTCAAAGATGAGGCACCGTCTTCGTACGTCGCGCCTGGGAGACGGGAAGGGAGACGGAACGGAAAGAGCCGACGTCGTCGAATCCTCGCCCAGTCGGCAGGCTCTTCCAAGAATTCTCGGTGCAGGAAAAGGCTGTACTTGTCGCATTGGAAATTCTCGAGTGCCAAGTTCTTCCCGTAGTTCTCGACCCATCGGGTTAAGAGGGAAGAGAGCACTGGCGCCGTTTGTGCCTCGACCTGCGGTGGAATGCGTGCTCCAAACAGGCTGGAGGCCAGATTGAATACCACACTGGTGATTTCCGGCAACCAGCGCAGCTTCGAAATCCGGTCGTTAAATCGTTCCCAGAAAGCCGCGTCAGAGAACCGTCGTTCCAGGAACAGCGCGATTTCGAGGAAAGAGGATAACCGGCACCAATTGCGAAGGATGTGGCGAAATACGTGCAGGACCTGGAAAAGGAGGCCGTCCTCGTCGCTCAGCACCGCGAATTCCAGGCCCTGCCACCGCCGCCGCAAGGCGCGCTCCAACAGATCTTCCGGAAGATTGATCCTGATCCTTTCCTCAGCCCTGTCCCACAAACCGTGGTGCAACTCCACGGGCCGGCTCAGGCACGCTGAGTAAAAGACCGCAGAGCCATTGGCGATTCGGAGCGAAGGCTGGGGTAAGTAGTAAACATCAGCCTGCCGATCTCGGGTATTCTTCCATCGGTACCCGACTTTTTGGAGAACTCGTGCAGCGAAATCACGGGATGCTGGCCGAATCAGGTAATCGAGGTCATATTGCGCCCGTAAAGCGAGATCGGGGCAATAGTCTGGGAGCAGAGCGAATCCCTTCAAGACAGCATGCTCTATCCCGGCCCCCGCAAGGAGCCTGTTTAAGTTTTGGAACTCCTCGCTGATTGCCGCAACACGAACTCGGTTTTCTGCATCGCGCCTGTCCAGGTGTGCCCGTAAGGCGGGCGGCAGGGTTTCAAGAGAGTCCATCGCTCGGAACTTCTCCCGCAAGTAGAGGGCTAGCCCGCTGAGGTCAAGCCACGTCAACGGTCCCTTCCCTTCCCGCACATCAAGGGATTGCCAAAAGGCGGTGTCGGCGAGATGCGGCTTCGACACATGCAACGCACTCAAGATCGATCGCGCCAATCGACTATCCACAACCGATCCTCCGTCTTGCGGTGGATGTTTGAAAAGCCTGTGAGGAAGCGCCCCGCATACGCACTCCCCCGCGTTCCTCGACGGAGCCTCTTTCCAACCCCGCAGATCCAACCTCAAATAGCCCATCAGGCCTGCTTTCTTACGCACCCGACGCTAACATGGCGAAGAGACGGGGTGTGTCAGGCTCCTGTGGTGGATTTGTAATTTTTTCAGTTCGCGGGCGAGGTGCCCGGCTGGGAGAGCGGATAATTCGGGATCAGGAATCGGAGGGCCGGATGAGGGGTGCCGTGGGCAGGCTCACCTTGAAGGTTGTGCCATCCCGGCCCGTGGCTTCAACCTTGATATCGCCGTCGTGATCTCTGACGATTTTTTGAACCACCGCGAGCCCCAGGCCTGTTCCCCCCTCCTTACCGCATGTCACGAAGGGCTGAAAGACGTCAGCGCGGATGGAGTCTGGGATTCCGGGGCCGTTGTCCGTCACCGAAATATCCACATGATTGTTCATGCCCCGGGCGATGATCTGGACGCTTCCTGACTCCGCTGGGGCAGCTTCGCAGGCATTTTGCAGGAGGTTGTGAAAAGCACGGTCGAGCTTCTTGAAATCGAACCATCCCTGCGTCGACCCTTCGTGCACCAGCGTGATCTGAATTCCTTTGAACTCCGGGCGCAACTGGACCGAGGTGAGGGTGCGTTGCAGGATCTCCACGACATCTCCGTATACCGGGTGAAGAGCTTCCTGAGATTTTGAGAACTCAAGCAGCGAAGAAATCAGTTCTGCCATCTCGTTCACAGATGAACGGATTTCGGCATAAAGGGATTTCCTCTGGTCGTCCTCGAGATCGCTCTCGCTCTGGAACTCCGCGTAAGCGAGGATCGTCGTCAGTGGGTGCCGCAGATCGTGCGAGACGGTGCTCGCCATCCGCCCGATGGTGGCTAACCGCTCCGCCTGCAGAAGGTCTTGTTGACTCTTGTGAAGTGTCCGCCTCATCCTGTCGAATGCACTGGTGAGTTCCGCTACTTCGTCACTGCCTCGGATCATCAACGGAAACGCAAAATCCCCTTTTTCCAGGGCGTAAACGCCGGCGACGAGTTTGGAGAGCGGCCGCGTAAAGGTATGCGAAATAAGGAAAATCAGCCAACCCCCTACGAGTATTGCGACCAGCCCAACACCGACCAGCAAACGGTTCAGATTCCGCAAAAACAAAGTCGCGGCGTCATAGGATTTCAGAACGGTCAAGGTCACGGGCCGGCTGCCACTGGGGGCCAACTCCGGGGAAGTCCCAAGAAAGACCTCACCCCCCAATTGGATCTCCTCCGAATTCAGTGATCCTTGACGGGGCATCAGACTCTGATGACCTGCCAACTCTTGCTGCTGCTTCGGCAGGAGTGTGCTGACGACGATATCATTGCCGTAACGGAATGCCACTTGGCTGGAAGCCATGCGGGCCACAACCTCGGCCAAGTGGCGGTCGACCTCGAAACCCAACGCGAGTACGCCGAGAACAGTATTGTTCCGGGGGGATCCGAAATAAATCGGCTGAAGGAAAACCTCATAGAGGTGGTTTCCTCCATACCACCACTCACGGTTCCGGTCCTTCTGCATCATTTGAGACAATGAGGTCTCGGCGGCAACTCGGTCGTAACCGGCAGCCGCAGTGTGAAGAGCCATCACTTTCCCGGTGGGATCAGCGAGCACGAAAAGGTCGCTCCCCACCAACTGCCACAGATCGGTAGATGCATCCTGAATGGTGGGAGCGTCCCGGGTGGTCATGAGTGCTCTTAAGTTCGGAAGGTTCGCCAGCAGGCCTGCCGATTCAGCCAGCCCCTTCCGCCTTTGCAACTCGAACTGCTGGAAGGTAACCACGGAATTGTGGAGCGCCTCGTAGATTTCACGTCGCGCCTGCATTCTCAAGTAATTCTGGACAATGAACAGAACCGTGCAGGTGAGCACTGTGGTCGTGAAGATGAGGGAGAGGAGAAACTTGGTTCGCAGCCGAATCTTGACCATCGCCCAAGTACCTTCCCAGCGCCGCGCCAGACCATTGAGGCTACGACCGGCGCAGTGATGGAACCGGCACTCTCAGGGCACGAACTTGTAGCCGGCCCCGTGGACCGTCTTGAAGTGCATTGGATCCATGGGATCCTTTTCGAGTTTCTGCCGGAGCTTCACGATATGGTTATCCACAGTGCGAGTGGACGGATAACAATTGTATCCCCAAACCTCGTTCAATAGCTCATCTCGAGATACTACGCGTCCGGGATTCCCAATGAAGTGCTTCAGGACTTTGAATTCCTGCGCTGTGAAATGAACCGGCTCGCCGCCCCGGGTCAATTCCATCTTGGTAAAGTCGACTGCGATATCATCGAAAGCATACTGGTCAACCACTTTGGTACCGCGGGCCCGGCGAAAAACGGCATGCACACGAGCGATCAACTCCTTGGGGCTGAAAGGCTTCGTGACGTAATCATCCGCCCCCAGCTCAAGCAGTAAGACTTTGTCGACTTCGTCAGCCGAGGCGCTCAGTATAATGATGGGCAGGTTCGGCGCTTCCTTCTTGATGGCGCGGCAAACCTCACGCCCGTGAACTTTGGGGAGATTCAGGTCAAGAACCACCAGCGCCGGAGGCGTGGCCCGGAACACTTCCAGTCCAGCCGCACCGTCGGAGGCGAAGTCCAGCGCATACCCTTCCGCTTCAAATACGCGTGTAAGGGGCTTATACAACTTCCGGTCGTCCTCGATGATCAGGATTCTTTCCATAAAAGCTCCTGCATCGCGAGGGGACATGGAACTCGTCGTACCTGCCGGGGTCGCTTCACCCGCCACTCCGACCAGCCCCCACTCGCTCTTGACCAACACCCTGACTCCCCAAAGACTAACACAACCTTTACAATCTCACTACACCTGCCTGACTTCTACCCTGTTCAGTTGTGATACCTCTTCTCAGGTATGAGAGGGAGGAGAACAGGCATGCGAAGACACTATTCACCCATCGACTTTCCAGACCCCTGCTCGAGAACATCAGATTTCCTTCGGTATCCGGGGGGGATTTGGGTTGCGGCAGTCTCTATCACTTGTCTGCTGGCACTGGTGCTTCAACCCAGCAAAACTCAGGCAGCCACGGGTTCGTCGCCCGACGGGGTCGCGAGTATGGCTACCCCAGGGACCCCCTCTCCGCTAGCGGAGATGCTGGGCGTCCGTTTCATCGAGGGATCAACCTCCGCGGTCCTTATTGAGCGTGGCGGGAAAACGTACGTGGTTGATCTGATGGCTCAAACTATCCGCGAAGGCGATCTGCACAGGGTGGGATACACAGAATCCCGACAGAGCCTGGTATCGCCTCAGTCCTCCGCAAGGGACCCCGAGCTGGGAGCCAAAGTCTTCGCCGACAAATGCTCGGCTTGTCACGGAGCTGACGCTAGGGGCAACGCCCGGGCCGGGACACCCGATTTTACAAACCCCAGGGTTCAGGCAACTCTTACCGACGCGGGAACGATCAAGACCATACGCGAGGGGAAAAAGGGGACGCCCATGCCCGCCTGGAGTGGGAAGCTTTCGGAAGCAGAGATCTCTGCGGTTGCATCCTTTGTGCGGTCTCTGGGACCGCAGAAGACAACTCCGGCGAACCCTTCCGCCTCGGGGGAGAAACAAAACGCGAACGTGTACGAGCCGGCGGACGACTACCTTTATAGTTTGCCCACGGGCCGCCGGGTTGACCGGCACGGTTTCTATTTCAATTTCACCCACCGATTCGCATATAACCCTGCTTTCACCGGACCAAGCATAGGCAACACCCTGTTCGGACTTGACGGATACTCTGTTTCTTCGTTTGGTCTGCGATTCGGAGTCACGGATAAGCTTTCGGTCAGCGCCTACCGGTCCCCGAGCGTCATCGGGAGGCCGATCGAGCTCATGGCCGCTTATCACCTCTGGGACGAGCATGACGGAAATCCCCTAAACGCATCATTTCGTATTTCGGTGGACGGGCAGGGCGACTTCTCCAGGAATTTCACTACCAATTTTGAAGGAGTGTTTTCGCGCAGCCTTAGGCGGCGCGCCCAACTCTACCTGGTCCCGACGGTCTCGATGCAGAATCGCATGCTGATTTCAAAACCCGGTGCGCTGTCCGCTCCGCCGCCAGGCCTGCCAGGCGTGAACTCGTTTTCGTTGGGATTTGGGGGGGCACTGGACATCCGGCCTAGTGTGGCGCTGGTTGCCGAGGTTATTCCCACTCTCGTCAATGGGCCGGAGCTTGGAATTCACCGTCCGGCTTACTCCTTTGGCATCCAGAAACGGGTCCACCACCACGCCTTCACGCTGGGATTCTCAAACAGTCCGGGAACCGTCGTCTCCCAACGGGCCGGAACCCGCGCCACATTTGTGGGTGACCCTTCGGCAGACACACCGAGTGGACTCTTCATCGGGTTCGATCTGATGCGTCAGATCTATTGAATTCCTATGTCTGGAGAACTCCTGCTTAATGAACCCGCCACCGCCAGTGCTGGATTCCTGGGGGCGCTCCCTCGGTCCTGGAGAGGCCTGATCCACTCCCCCCTGGATCGGACGGCGTTGCTCCTGGCCCTTTGGTCGGTTCCGATTTCCATTGCAGTGGCGGAATCCTTTTTGGCCATCGCCGTCCTGGCCCGCATGGTGAGTCTGGCTCGTGGCGAGGGCCGCATTGCTTTACCACGGTGTTTCTGGTTCTGGCTGGCTTGGGCAGGTTTGGAAATTCTGGTGTGGGCTTTTTCGCCACAACCGGGCCGGGGCTGGGACGAGATTCGCCATTTGTTCTTGTTGGCGGCTCTTTTCCTGGTCCTGCCGACTCTCGGCCAAGCCGCGGACCAGCGGCTCGCCTGGGAGGGAATTTTCCTGACCTCGACTCTCAGTTCCGTGTTCTTGGTCGGAGATTTTGTCTCCCGCCTCTTCTATTACCGGCGCGAAATCAGTGCAGGCGGAGACGTTGCCCTCTATTTGCGGTCGGGGGGATTGCTTAACCATTGGATGGTTTACGGCACAGTGGAAGTTCTTGTGGTTGCGGGCTTGATCAGCTTTTGGTCGGCTTATCCCGAAGAGCGCCGTCGAGCCTGGCCCGTCGTGGCCATCAACGGAATAGCTGTGTTCTTGAGTCTAACCCGAATGCTATGGGTCACCTCCCTGTTACTTCTAGGAATCAGTGGGGCCCGCCGGCGCTCGAAGTGGAACTGGGCCCTTCCGCTGCTGCCGCTGAGCTTATACGTTCTCGGACCCACCGTCGTGCGCCTGCGAGTGAGGCAATCTATCACGCCCTCCTACTACTCGAATGCCGAACGGCTGGAAATGCTGCGCGTCGCCTGGAAGATGGTGCGAGCCCACCCTCTCACTGGGGTCGGCCCCGGCCGGGTCGCTCAGCTTTACATGAGTTACCTCTCACCCCACGACCCCGTTCCAGCCTGGCACGGCCACCTCCATAACACTCTTGCGCAGATCGCTGCCCAATTCGGGATTCCCGTAACCCTGGCCGCATTGCTGTTCGTTGCTGTCCTCTTTCATGATTTAGTGAATGCTTCCCGAGCGGTCCAAGACCAAGACGAGCGCTTCATTGTGCGGGCGGCAATTCTCAGTCTGGTAGGCTATACTGTCGCAAGCCTTTTTGAATACACTTACGGTCATTCCCTCGGCCTCATTCTGCTGGCCTTTGCCGTGCTTCCACCCCTTCTGCCCGCACCCAGAAGCGTCAAAGCAAAAGATCGGGCGCCCGGTGACAATCTTTTTGCATGAATGGGACTGAATCGTGACACGCGCCGCGGGGTCGCCTGGCTATTCTAGTGAAGACCTATTCGAGCTTTGGTCAGACCGCAGGCACACCGGGTTTGTCGCCATCGCCAAACCCCAGCCTGACCTCGGGCAGCTCAGGCTGACGGAGGGGACAATTCATTTATGAAGAACAAGGTGCTCCTGTTTCATCCACCCTACGAGGGTCCTCCGCTCGGTGCTCCCCTCAGCTTGTTGAGTCTGGCCTCCCCTTTGCTCGAAGCGGGCTTTTCCGTCTCGATCGTGGATGCTTCCATCGACCGCGCCTACAAGAGCTCTTTGGTGAATGAAATTCCGGGAGCCCTTTGCCTTGGGATTTCTCTCTTGACGGGTGGGATGATTCGTTCGGCCATCGAAATATCGCGCCTGGCGCGGCAGGTCAGCCCCGAACTCCCGATTATTTTCGGAGGTTGGCACCCAAGCTTGCTGCCGGCCCAAACCCTTAGCGAAGACTTTGTGGATGGCGTCGTCCGCGGGCAGGGAGAGAAAACCCTCCTCGAATCGGCTCAGCGGCTTCAGGAAGGTAAGTCTTTGGAAGGCGTGCGTGGTGTCTCCTTCAAGCCCGACGGGAACCCCCTTCACAATCCGGACCGGCCCGTCGCCAGCGTCGAGGATTTGCCCACCCCCGCTTTCGCCATGGCAGATTTCGACGCTTATGAGTCCGTGACAGGGATTCGAACCCTCCCCTACGCCTCCAGCGTAGGATGCCCTTACGCGTGCAACTACTGCACGGACCAGGTCTTTTACAACCGTCGCTTTAATGCCTACAGCGCCGGCCGCGTCGTGTCCGAGGTCACCGAACTGGTTTCGCGAAATCGCCTGCAAGAAGTTGCGTTTCTTGATTCGAACTTCCCGGTGAACGTCAAGCGGGCTGTGGAAATTGCTCAAGGTTTCCTGGATTCCAAGTTGAAATTCCGGTGGACCTTCCAAGCCTCCACAGACCTTCTATGCCGCATGACCGACAGCGAGGTAGGTCTGCTGGGAGAAGCTGGGGTCTCCCACATGGGTTTCGGCACGGAATCAGCCTCCCAGGAAGTTCTCGCCCTTATGAATAAGAAGCATCAGCGTATCAACGACATGTTTGAGACCGCACGAAAGTCAGAGCGGGCAGGCATCCGCGTGACCTTCAATCTAATCTTGGGATATCCAGGTGAAACGGAAACTGACCGCCTCGAGACTTTTCGTATCATGAGCGAAATCGCCCGGCAGCATTCCAACGTAAGCTTCTCCCCCAACATTTTCACACCTTACCCGGGCATTCCCATCTGGCCTGAGTTGAGAAAAATGGGCGTGCGTGAACCGCGATCACTTGCCGAGTGGGCCGATGTCGACCTCGGAAGTAACCATTTACCCTGGTTGCAGGGTAAAGAACTCAAACGTTTGAAACGGATGCTGGAATACTTCCTGTTGAACAACCAGATCCGGCGGGCCGCGATAAGAACTCGTTGGGCGCGCAACGGGTTGCGCGAAGTCTTGAGCGCGCCGTTGCGGTGGCGATTGCGAAAGAATCAGTTCGCGATTCCCTGGGAGTTGTGGCTGGCTCGCACCACCGAGCGATTGGTCACCCGCCGTTCACTCTTAACGGGACAAACACTCGGCCACGGGATGCAGGAGGTCTGTTGATTCAAGCTCTGGAGTCTTCTCGGGCGTCGAATGGTCCCGACGGAGGATGAGCACTTTGGTTGACGTTCTGCTAACCCACTCTTATCACCTTTATTACGACCGGAAGCAGGCGCGGAAACTGCAACCCTACCCGCCTCTGGGGACACTCTACGCCGCAGCGCTTCTGAGGAAACAGGGCTTTTCGGTGGCGCTCTTCGACAGCATGCTGGAGGACCCCGAGCAGGGATTCGCAGAGGCGCTGGCGGAAAATCGGCCGAAGGTCATCGCGATTTACGAAGACAATTTCAATTTTCTTTCCAAGATGTGCTTGAGCCGGATGCGTCAAACTGCCTTCGGGATGATCGAGGGGGCGCGCGCCTATGGGTCGAAAGTCGTGGTGAATGGGTCTGACGCTTCCGATCGCAGCCGGGAATACCTCGAGCGAGGCGCCGATTACGTCCTGCTGGGTGAGGCGGAGTGGACGCTGCTCGAACTCGTCGAATCCATCCTTCACAACTCAGGCCATGCGCCCGAGGGGATCAGGGGGTTGGCGTACCTGGGGCCTCCTGGCACGTCATTGGTTCGAACTGCGCCCCGGCCGCTCATGCGCGACCTGGATTCACTTCCCTTCCCTGCAAGAGATCTGGTGGACATGGAGCGATACCGGAACGTCTGGAAGCAGGCGCACGGATTCTTTTCGCTCAACGTGGTAGCCAGCCGCGGGTGCCCCTACCGTTGCAACTGGTGTGCAAAACCTATTTATGGGGACTCCTTTCATCCGCGCTCGCCGGAAGCGGTTGCACTGGAAATGCTGGAGCTCCGGCAAAGGTACGGGGCCGACCATCTTTGGTTTGCCGATGACCTGTTCGGGATCAATAACCGATGGACTCAGGGCTTCGCCGACCAAGTCGAGCAACGTAAGGCCGGAGTGCCTTTTAAGATGCAATCGCGCGTGGATCTGATGCGAAAAGAAACGGTCGCGGCGCTCGCGCGCGCCGGTTGCACCGAAGTTTGGATGGGTGTGGAGTCCGGCTCCCAGAGGACCCTGGACGCGATGCAAAAGGGAACCCGTGTCGAACAGGTCGCACAGGCCCGCGAGAGTCTCAGGCACAACGGTATCCGTGCCTGCTATTTCCTGCAGTTTGGCTACCCCGGAGAAGCGTGGCGCGACATCCAGAAGACCATCCAATTGGTTCGGCAGACCCGACCTGACGACATAGGAGTCTCGGTTTCATATCCCCTGCCAGGAACGGAGTTTTACGAACAAGTCCGCGAACAGTTGGGTGAGAAGACCAACTGGGTGGACAGCCAGGACCTGTCCATGATGTTCAAGGGCTCCTACACCAGCGAGTTCTATCGCGCTTTACGTGACACGTTGCACGCCGAGGTGAAATCCTGGAGTTCGCCGCCAGCCTGGACATTCAGCGTACACGATGCTTCGAAGGCAGGCACCCCCTTGACCCCGATGGAATTGGAAGAACTCTGGGCGCGGGTTGAACGACTGGAGCAGACGTGCCGGAACTCCGATGCCACGCTGCTTCCCGTTTTGGCCTGCTCCCCGATTGAGTGCAGTTAATCCTCCGCCAGGGAGGACATAGTGGGTTTTGCGAAACCCTTGCGCCGCTTCTGGTCGCCGCCATGGATCTGCTTTTAACTCACGGCTACTTTCTTTACGATGATCCCAAAGAGCTTCAGGTCATGAAGCCCTATGCTCCTTTGGGAATCCTCTATCTGGCGTCGCATCTGCGTGCCCGAAATTTCGACATCGAAATATTCGATACAACTTTTTCTTCCTGGCCGGAACTTCAAAGATGCCTCTGGAGCACACGCCCCGCGGTCTTAGGGGTCTACGCGAACCTGATGACTCGGAGCAACGTTGTCCGCACACTGCGCGCGGCCAAAGAAGCAGGGTGGAAAACCATGGTGGGCGGCCCCGAACCGGGGGCCTATGTCGAGGAATACCTGGCAGCCGGAGCCGACGCGGTAGTGATCGGCGAGGGGGAGATAACTTTGGAGGAATTGCTGCCCATCCTCAACGGAGGATCACTTGAAGATCTCCACCGGGTCCACGGCATTGCCTTTCGCGGAGAAGATGGTTGCACGCAGCGCACCCCACCTCGCGCGCTGATTCCCGAAATCGATGGACAACCCTGGCCCAACCGCGAATCCATCGCCATCGAGCGCTATCTCGAAGTCTGGCGGCAACATCACGGCAGGGGTTCGGTATCCCTGATTACGGCCAGAGGTTGTCCATACGAATGCCGGTGGTGCAGCCACGCTGTCTACGGCCAGACCCATCGCCGCCGGAAACCTGCCTCGGTGGTTGACGAGGTGGAGTGGATCCTCGAACGTTACAGTCCGGAAATGCTCTGGTTTGCCGACGACGTCTTCACGATCCACCATGGCTGGCTGGCTCAATTTGCGGTGGAAATGAAGCGCCGCAACCTCCATATCCCTTTCGAGTGCATTTCGCGCGCCGATCGGCTGAATCCACAGGCCGTCGATCTGCTCGCCCAACTGGATTGCTTCCGCATTTGGATTGGTTCGGAGAGTGGGTCGCAGCGGGTGCTCGACGCGATGGGACGGGGAGTAACTGTTGAGCAGGTCCAGACCGCCGTGGAGTTGTGTAAGTCCCGGGGCATTCAAACCGGGATGTTTCTGATGTGGGGATATGAGGGCGAGGAATTGGACGATATCGAGGCAACGATCCAGCATGTCAAGCGTTCCGGCCCTGATGTCTTCTTGACCACGGTGGCGTACCCCATTCGCGGCACCCCGTACTTTGATGAAGTGGGAGAACGGGTGGTGGGCACCAAGAAGTGGGCGGAAGGCTCCGACCGCGACTTTCAGATCCGCGGGCGGCATTCCCGGCAGTTTTATCAGAACGCCGACCGACTGCTGCGCGCGGAAGTTGAGCTCCAGCACCTCTTGAGTTTGGAGATGCCGGGCGGCGATGGGACGATTGTCGAACTACGTCAAAGGATCGATCAAGCTCGGGAAGGGATAAAGGCTACCTTCTCGGAAGTTGAGGCGTGAAGAACCCATGAGTAGCCTCGGGGAAACCACGATTGCTGGGGTCGAACCTTTCGACACCATTGCCGAAGTGTACGACAACCTCTTCACGAATTCTGCGATCGGGAGCGCACAGCGCCGGTCGGTTTGGACGGAATTAGACAGGAACTTCCGGCCAGGACAGCGCATCTTGGAAATTAATTGTGGGACCGGCGTTGACGCGCTGCACCTAGCCGGCCGTGGAATTCGCGTCGTGGCCTGCGATTCGTCATCGGGAATGATCGCGGCGGCAAGGCGGCGATGGGAAGCATCTCCGTATCGCGATGGGGTCGATCTCCGCCACCTTGCCATCGAGCACATTACCCGTCTCGAAGGCGAAGGTCCCTACGATGGGATTATTTCAAACTTCGCGGGTTTGAATTGCCTTCCCGACCTAAAACAGGTGGCCGCGAACCTCGCTCGCTTGGTGAGTCCGGGCGCCAAGGCGATTCTGTGTCTCTTTGGCCGTCTGTGCTTGTGGGAAGTCCTATGGTATTTGGCGCAGGGTCACTTCGAGAAAGCCTTCCGCCGGCTCCGCCCTCAGGGCGTTGTGGCGACCTTGGCGGCGGGCGGCCAAGTGCTCATCCGATATCCTGCGGTGAGGTCCCTGCAAGAGGAATTCTCCCCCTACTTTCGACTGAAGAGTTGGAAGGGCGTCGGCGTCGCGGTGCCGCCCTCATACCTGGAATTCTTGCCGGCCCGCTTCCCCCGGCTGTTCCGATGGGCAGTTGAAATCGACCCGTTCCTCGGCCGGTGCCCGGGCTTTCGGGCTCTGGCGGACCATGTCGTGGTGGCCCTTGAGCGGTCTGAGATATGAGCACCAAACTGCTTCCCGTAGCCGAAACCCAATTCGCCCACCCCGGCCCCGAGGCAAGCCCGCCAAGTCTTCTTCGCCTTCGTTGTCCGGCCTGCGGTTTCTCGGATTCGAATTGGGCGCTCCGCAGTTCGGAGCTGGCGGAATTCGCTTGCGCGTCTTGCGGATTCACCCTCGATCGCAGCGGGGGCATCTGGCGAGCGCTTGCCCCTGCACGAGAAGAGCGCTTTCAGCAGTTTATGATCGAGTATCAAACGGTCAGGCTGCGAGAGGGTCGCGGCTCATCCAGCGAACGCTTCTACCTCGAACTGCCTTACCGGGATGTGACAGGATGCAATGCTTGGCAGTGGAGGATTCGCGGCCGGAGTTTCCGATTTTTCGAGCGCCGCATTCTGCCCAAGATTGAGGGGGACCATCCGCGGGGACTCGACATTCTGGACATCGGCGCTGGAAACGGATGGATGAGTTACCGGCTTGCTCTGCGTGGACACCGGCCGGTGGCTGTTGACTTATTGGTGAATACGCTCGATGGGCTGGGCGCCGCGCGCCGCTACTTCAGGTACCTACCCCACTCGTTTCCTCTCTTCCAAGCGGAGATGGATCGTTTGCCGTTCGATGACCGGCAGTTTGACCTCGCGGTTTTCAATGCCTCCTTTCACTATTCGGAGGACTATGAGCATACGCTGCGGGAGGTTTGCCGATGCTTGCGACGGCCAGGGCACCTCTTGATCCTTGATTCTCCCCTGTATCATCACGATGCGAGTGGATTGCGAATGCTCGCAGAAAGATCCCGGGCATTCCAAAAAGAATTTGGTTTCAGATCTGACAGCATTGTCCACCGCGGGTATCTGACCCAGGAAGCGCTCGACGACCTGGGGCACAGACTGGGGTTTGGGTGGATGAGGTTCAACGCCTGGTACGGGGTCGGATGGGCTCTTCGCCCCCTTAAAGCCTTTTTGTTGAGCAAGCGCGAGCCGTCGAAGTTTTTCGTTTTCTGGGCCACCCTGGGCGGGTCCGAAAGCCGAGCCACGACATGAGCCCATTGACAGCGACTATGGAGTCAATGCGTATCTTACCGGACGCTGCTCCGGCGCATTACATCCGCGAACTTCCCATCCTGGTGATCTTTCCGCACAGCCGCTGCAACTGTCGATGTCTGATGTGCGATATCTGGAAGATTCGGCAGGTTCGGGAGATCACGGTGGCGGACCTGGAACCGCACCTTGCCAGCCTGCGCGAACTCAAAGTGAGGTGGATCGTTTTTTCGGGGGGCGAGCCCCTGATGCATTCCGACTTATCGGCCTTGGCTCACCTGTGCCGCAGGGAGGGAATCCGCCTAACGCTCCTCACCGCGGGCTTGCGGCTCGAACGGCATGCCGCTGAGGTCGCCGAATGTATGGACGACGTCATCGTCTCGATTGACGGGCCGCCGAAGATACATGACAGCATTCGGGGCGTGCCGGGCGCTTATCACCGGCTGGAGCGCGGTATTCAGGCCCTGAGAGTATCCCGTCCTCCCATGTTGGTTCATGGACGTTGCACCGTCCAGAAGCACAACTTCCGCCATCTCCGCGCCATGATACGCACGGCCCAAGCCCTGCATCTCAATTCTGTCTCGTTTCTGGCTGCGGACGTAAGTTCCGAAGCCTTTAACCGCAGGGGAGGATGGCCCACGGATCGAAAGGCCGGTGTTGCTTTGGACAGGAGCGAAATCGAAGAACTTCAGGGTGAGATCGAAGCGTTGATTCGTGATTGCCAGAAGGAGATTGAATCACGCTTCATTTCCGAGAAACCCGAAAAGCTCCGCCGCATCGCGCTGCATTTTCAAGCTCACCTGGGCCAAGTGCCACCGGTGGCACCACGCTGCAACGCACCGTGGGTGTCGGCCGTGATCGAATCTGACGGTACCCTCCGGCCCTGTTTTTTTCACCGCCCGCTCGGCAATCTTCATGACGCCGCCCTTGGCAGCATTATTAACAGTGAAGTCGCGCTGGAGTTTCGACGCCAGCTCGACGTTTCCACTAATCCTATTTGCCGCAGGTGTGTGTGTGCACTTTTCGTGCAAAGGGAAACTCTCAGTCGATAAGAACCTGGTTCGGGAAGGCCCTCGCAACTTGATCCGTCGGTCCTCGGGATATTGGGAACATGCTCCCCCATCTGGGACGGGATTGCATTACACTGTTTGTCAACACGCCGGGAGTTTACGGGCTAGGATTCTCACTGAGGGACAAGAAGGGGCGACGAACGACGCGCTCCCGGCGGCTCCCGCCCTCCGCACAAAGGGAGAGCCGCGGGCCACATTGCAGGGGGTTCCTATGGCAAGTGACACACGGATATTCCGATGGGCAGCCGAAATTGCTGGGCTGGGGCTGTTGCTCATCAGCCTCCCAGCGTCCGCGCAGGACTCCGCTCCGCAAACAACCCAGGCAAAAGGAAGCTCGCTGGAAGAGTCGATCCGGTCTCTGGCGGAGGAGGTGAAGCAGCTTCATGCAACCGTTCAGGAATTGCGTGTAGAGATCTCGCGTTCGCGCCAGGAAACTAGCGAAATCCGTGGTGAGTTGCAGGAGGCTCTCGCTTGGCTCGGGCCAACGAGCAACAGTGCGCTCTTGGCTGGGAAGGACGCGCCCACCCCTGCCGAGAAGCAGGTCTCGGCCCAGGCATTGCCTTCAGGACGCGCTGCCGGTGCGGAGCTGGAGTCTCTGGCGGGCTCGAATCAACTGAGGGAAGATGTGGAGTTACTGCAAGCCAAAGTTGACGAGCAGCATCAGACCAAGGTTGAAAGTACATCCAAATACAGGATGAAGCTCAGCGGCATCGCCCTCCTGAACCTCTTTGGCAACCTCGGTACCGTGGACAATCAGGATGTCCCGAACCTGGCGCTCCCTCGGGGAGGACTCGACTCGGGCGGCAGCTTCGGCGCTACGGTGCGGCAATCGGAGCTGGGTTTTGAAGTCTACGGCCCCACGCTGGCTGGAGCCAAATCCAGCGCTGCCTTGAACTTCGACTTTTTCGGTGGGTTCTCGAATACCTCGAACGGCGTGGCCTCAAGCCTGGTGCGCCTCCGCACCGCCACGATGCGTCTGGATTGGCCTCGGACGTCTCTGGTGGTGGGGCAGGACGCACCCTTTTTCTCCCCGCTCTCCCCGACTTCGTTTGCTTCATTGGCCTATCCCGCCTTTTCCTACGCGGGGAATCTCTGGACCTGGACCCCGCAGGTGCGGGTTGAGCATCGCGTGAGCCTATCTGAGACCAGCACTTTCCTCTTGCAGGCAGGGCTCCTTGATCCCTTGTCGGGAATGCCGCCACCCTCGGAGTTTGATCGGACGCCCCAGCCGGGGGAGGCATCCCGCCAACCTGCTTATGCAAGCCGTCTGGCATGGACGCAGGGCGAGAGGAGCCGTTCACTGACCTTAGGGCTCGGCGGGTATTACAGCCGCCAATATTACGGAGGGGGCCGAACCTTGGACGCCTGGGCGGGCACGGCGGATTGGAACGTCCCCATGGGAAACCGCCTTATCCTTTCGGGTGAATTCTACCGTGGGCGCGGCCTGGGCGGCCTGGGCGCGGCGCAGGGCCGGAGCGCCCTTTTTAGCGGACCGGCAACAAGCCCTGCTTCGGACCTGGCCGGGTTGGATACCATCGGCGGATGGACTCAATTGAAATTCAAAGCGAGCGCGGCGGTCGAGTTCAATGCTGCCTATGGTCAAGACAATCCGTTTGCCAGGGACCTTCGTTACTTCTATAGGCCCACAAGTTACGGGTACACTTCGGTTTCAAGAAACCAGGGCGAGATGTTCAACATCATCTATCGGCCGCGTACCGACTTGCTTTTTGCCTTTGAATACCGCCACCTGAACACCCTTCAGATCACCAGCGAGAAAAGCCTGGCCGGCCAATTGAATCTAAGCGTGGGGGTGTTGTTTTAGGACCAGAGGGATAAGGCCTATCTGCCTCAAAAAATGGAGTCGTCGTTTCTTTGGAGTGTCAGTGCTGTGTGCACTCCTCCCGGCTCTTGCGCCGGCAGCCCAGGTGGCTGTCTACGTAACGGTCGTAAGCTCCAGCGGAGTTGTGCGCATCGGCCGCGATACCAGCGTCGTGGTTTGGCTTACCCCACTGGCGGGCCAAGCCGGTCCTCGGCTGCATGCCCAGAGCGAGCCCCATCCCAGGCTCGTCCAGAAGAACAAGCGCTTCGATCCCCATGTGCTGGCTGTTGAGGTGAACTCCAGGGTGGACTTTCCCAATCACGATCCCTTCTTTCACAACGTCTTCTCACTTTTCGAGGGCAAGCGGTTCGATCTGGGTCTATACGAAGCCGGATCAACGCGCAGTGTCCGCTTCGACCGCGCGGGCGTTTGCTATATCTTCTGCAACATCCATCCGGAAATGAGCGCCGTCGTCGTGGTCCTCGATACACCCTATTTCGTTGTGTCGCAAGGCCGGGAGGAGATCTTGATTCCCAATGTTCCCCCAGGGCGATATCAATTAAACCTCTGGGAAGAGCATTGCACATCGAAGACCCTAAAAGAACTCTCCAGGCAGGTCACGGTCGGGGAGGAAATCACCTCACTGGGAAGTTTTCACCTGCAGGAGTCTGGTGAACCAGTCACGGATCATCTCAACAAGTATGGGCAGCAATATGACCCTAAAGTGTTTTCCGGTCCTGTATATGTCCAGCCCTGAACGACCCCGCTAACTCGCAAGCTTGCGGTTCCGTCCTTGTTACCCCTGTGGTTCCCCAAAATCTCATCCATGACGAAACCTGGCGTGATTCGTCCTCGTCGCAGCTTGAAAAGAGAGCCTAAGCTCGGTGAACGTTTGCTTTGAGGAGCACGAAGTTCTCTCGGAGAGATCAAAACCGAGCCTAGCGAAGGATCTTGCTCTGCCGCGGTAGACTCAGCATGACGGCGCTGCGCTCAGCATGATAGGCGCCCTTTTTCAGTCGGCTGTCAGCAGCCGGTGACCTGGGAGGCTGATTAGCGCAGCCGCGCTAATGCCTCCTTCCAAGTCTCGGGCCGTTGATAGATGGTGGCTTTCACTTCCACGGAAAAATCCTCGCCAGGCTTCAGGCAGCGGGTGGATTTCTGCTCATAGGCTTGGGCAAGATTCACGGGAAAGCCGGTCCAGGGCTCGACGATGACGTGATGAAGGCCGCGCCAGCCACCGTAATTCAACCAAAGCCACAGGCAGGGACACTGCTCGAGAGGAAAAGTCAGCAGAAAACCCTCCCCGGTGCGGGCGTCCTCGATGGCGTACCACCCCTCTTCCAGGTCAAGCGCATAATGGCCGAAGCAGAGATTGGCATCGATTCCCCGCACCTTGTCCATTTCAATTCTGCGCTCCCCGGTCTCCAGAATCGGCCAGTCGTAGCGCTGTCCCGTCTGGCCATAGGCAGGATCGTTCGACTGCGACACCAGCGCATGCCGGGCGGGGATGCGCAGAATCGTGTGGGGAGTGATCGCAAGCGCCGGGTGCGTGCCCCAAAGGAAGTCCACATTCATCGGCCCGAGATTCGTGATTTGGTAACGCATCCGGACAACCGGAGCGCGCCCCTCCACGGTCACCGTCTTCAATGCCCGCACGGGACTGATCGGTCCCCAGGCGGAAAATTGCGCAACGGCGCCGCCGGCCGGCCGTCGGGTGGAGTCCACCTTCCAGCGCAGCGACCGCAATTCCCCCAGGTCGGGGTAGCGCTGGTTGCGAAATACGCACCCATCGCAAGTGGGAAAGGCGTCGTCCCAACCCCCGCACCAGTAATTGTCGAATTCACTTTCGATGGGATAAACCTGCGGCGCGATCCTTGGGTTATGGTACAGGATGTTCCGTCCTGTAGGTTTCCAGATCAGATCGTAAATCTTGGCCCCGACCTCGGGAAGGACCCGAACCTTCAACCAGCGGTTTTCGAGGTCGACCGTGGCTAAGGGCCCGAGCCTCCCTCTGCGGGGTGAGCGTGTTGTCCATTTGGGCATCGGGTGGACTCTCCTCATGCCTCCTGGGAATCAACTTCATTTCCGGAGGGAATAGGTTTTGACGGTCTCAGGATTGATCTCAATCCCCAGACCCGGTTTGGTCGGGACAGCGACGCGGCCTTTCACGACTTGGAAAGGCGTGGTCAGGAGTTCCCTGCGCAGGGCCGAATCCGTAACGGAAAACTCCAGGAAGGCGGAGTTGGGGATGGCGGCGATAAGATGCAGGCAGGCAGCCACCAGAACCCCGGTGCGGAACGCGTGCGGGACGCACAGACGATTGGCCTCGTGCGCCATGTAGGCGATTCGCTTCGCTTCCGTCAGCCCCCCCACGCGGGAAATGTCCGGCTGGATGACATCAAGGCACGCTTCCCAAATCAACCGGCGAAAAGTCCAGCACCCCGCGTCCTGCTCGCCGGCAGCGATGCGCAAGGAGGTTGACCCGCACAGCCGCTGGTAGCCCTCCATGTCCTCGGGGGGGAGGGGTTCTTCCATCCAATAGATGCCCATGTCGGCGAATTCCCGGGCGGCCTGCATGGCCATTTTCAATGTGTATCCGTGCCCAATATCAATCATCACCTCGACGTCACGGCCGGCAACTTCCTTCGCGGCAGCCGCCAACTCAACGTCTCTGCGCACATCCGTCCCCAGGGGCCCGTAGCCCAACTTCACTGCCGTAAAACCCTCTTCGATGTAGTGACGAACAACCTCCCGGACCTCCGGAACGCTTTCCGGCATCAACATGCTGGCGTAGGCGCGCACGTCGGAGCAGTAGCTTCCTCCCAGCAGTTTGTGCACCGGTTTGCCGACCGCCTTCCCCAGGATGTCCCATAGGGCCATGTCCACACCACTCATGGCGTGCATCACCACGCCCAGGCGACCGTAGTAATTCGTCTTCCGATACATGAGCTGCCAGATCTGCTCAATATCGAAGGGATCTTTCCCTACCAGGATCTCGCGCAGGCCGTAACAAGTGCCATGCGACATCTCGGCATCGACGACCGCTTTCCCCACTTCCGGGGAAGTATCGACCTCACCATATCCGGTGATTCCTTCGTCAGTTTCAATTCGGATGAGCAGGTCGTCCTGGGTGCCATCGGCGACGGCTTGCCGCACCGGAAGACGCAAGATGATTCCTTCCACGTTGGTGATCTTCATGTGATATTTACCCCCCGGCTGCTTTTCTCCTCAAGGCTTTCCCCAAGACCGCCAGGCCTTCGGCCCACGGGTAGGTGAACAATACCCGAATTGCCCGTCCGGATTCAATTGCCTGAGGCCGACCTGCCGACAACGGGGGTAGAATACCGATCGTTGGCAATTCTGATCCTGGACCGGGACGCCCAAGGTGTTAGCGCGCCGCAACACGATCTTGCGTGGCCATTGTCCCCTGAAGCCGGGAGTGCTGCGTGCGCCGGGAATAAACAGATATAGTAATTCCGGAGTTGACCATGGCCAAATATCAAGTGGTGTTCTTAGCGTTTCTGGCTGCATGGGGTATAGCCTCTCCCGTACGCGCGCAGGACCGGGAGGGGACCGCCCGAATCAAGATCGATCCCGGCCAGCCCCAGCAGTTGATCCAGGGTTTCGGCCTGAATTACACAGGGCCTTACTTCCGCAATGATCAAAAGGCGATGTTCGACATGCTGATCGACGACTTGGGCGCCACGATGTTCCGGGTGGTTCCTTACCTGGTCTATAGTAACTGGGAGGAAACAAACGACAACGACGACCCCAAGGTCATGAACTGGGAGTATTACAACGACCGCTATTCCACGCCGATTTTTGAGGCGACCTGGAATGGCCTGCGTTACCTGAACTCGCGGGGCATTCGCCCGATGATCGCGCTCATGGGTCCTGTACCCACATGGATGATGGATGACAAGGCGCCTCCACCGCAGCACAAGGTGTGCCAGGAAAAGGTGTTGCCGAGCCTGCAAGGGCACCTGAATCCCGCTATGTACGATGAGTTCGCCGAAGAAGTCGTCTCGATGGTCGAGTACGCACGCATCCAGGCGCACGTCGATTTCGAGTATTTCAGCCCCTTCAACGAAACGGATTGTTATCCGCCGGAAGGTCCGCGGATTGATCCCGAGGAAGCTCCCAAGGTTCTGGATGCCGTGGCGCGGCGGCTAAAGAGGGAAGGGTTGGGCGACATCCGTTTGGCCGTCGCCGACAACGCCGTCATCACCAATGATTACACCGACCCGATCCTGAAGGACGAAGAGTTGATGAAGCAGGTGGGAGTCTTCTCGTTTCACACTTACGGTGAGGAATCGGTGGGACCGCAAGTCGCGCGCGTCCGAGCCAGCAAGCATCCCCAAGTTCCCGTGTGGCTCACGGAATACGGCGACCTCAACGACGAGGACAAGACCTTTGATAACCAGTGGAAACATTTCTCCCTGGCCGCCAACCGGCGGGCGCTGACCGCTCTGAATCAAGGCGCCAGCGCCCTCTTCTTTTTTGACGCCTTCGACGACTATGAGGAGTGCGCCCGACGACTTTGCTATTACGGCCTGTTTTGCAGCTCGAGCCACATCTATTCGCCCAAGAAAAGCTATTACGCTACCCGGCAGCTTTACCACTTTGTGCGGCCCGGCTGGCGGCGGATTGCGGCCACAAGCGAGGCCGCGGGGCTAACGCTCTCCGCCTTCCAGGGCTCCGCCGCGGATGCGCTCGTGATCGTCGGCGTGAAGGAGGGAGGGCCGGGCCACTTCCGGATCGAGTTGCCCCCGGCCGCCCCTGCTCCCACAAACTGGGAGCTGTATGAGACCACGCGCGAATTGGATTGCCAGAAAATCATGACGGTGCCGGTGCGTGAAGGCGCGGCGGAAATCGATCTGCCCCGTGAAGCGGTCTTCACTCTGCTGGGCAGTTGGAAGAAACCCAATTGAGGGCGCCACCCGGTGGTCGGGTGAATCCTGAAGTGGCGGGGTAGTCTCGGTCCACCCCCTGAGCCGGTAAGTGATCATGCTTAGGGCCGCCGGATTCAAACTCGGATCGTCAATTCTCGGCAACCAACTTAGCCGAATGATACCGCTGCGCCGAGGCGCGGGCCGCATTGGAAAGGCTGTGGCGTTGCGCCCCGAGGACCTTGAGGTCCGGCAAGGAATTGGAGCGCTGTCTCGGCGCCTCGGCGCCCTGCCATCCCCGAAACGGGCAGAGAAGGACTCGCCGCCTTGAGCGGTTCGTTAAGGCTTCCATTCCTGGGTTATCGGAGTACATTAAGAAGTTCGTCTCAAGTCAGAAACTCGATTTCGATATCTTAGGCCTTCCAGGCAGCTCCATCTGTGAATCAGCCTGGGCCTATTGAGGAGGAACAATGCAGCGTCTTATGCAAGGTGTGGGGTGCCGCCTGTTACCCCTGATCTCAATTATGTTGTTACTTCCCCTGGCCGGCTTGTCACAGGGAGGCAAAGAGGCGCCTGTGCGGGTCGGAATCATCGGCTTGGATACATCCCATGTTATAGCATTCACGAAGATCTTCAATGATGCCTCCGACCCGGAACATGTGCCGGGGTTTCAGGTGGTAGCCGCGTACAAGGGAGGCAGTCCCGATATTAAGGACAGTGCAAGTCGCGTCGAGGGTTTCACGGCCGAGTTGCGGGACAAATGGAAAGTGGAAATTGTCGATGACATTCCAACCCTCTGCCGCAAAGTGGATGTCGTGCTGCTGGAGAGTCTGGACGGCCGGCCTCACTTGGAGCAAGTGAAGCCCGTGATTGCTGCTCACAAACCGGTGTTCATCGACAAGCCCGCGGCCGGCAGTTACGCTGACTTGAAGAAGATTGCTCAGCTCGCCAAAGAAGCAGGGGTGCCGTGGTTTAGCTCTTCTTCCCTGCGTTTCTGGCCGGAAACCAAACGTTTGAAGAATCCGCCGGATGTGGGGCGCATCCTGGGCTACAGCGTTTATGGGCCTTCGCCCACCGAACCTCACCACCCCGATCTATTCTGGTACGGTATCCATGCCGTCGAGGCGCTCTACACGCTCATGGGGCCGGGATGTGAGTCCGTCATTCAGGGAGGTACATCGGACCAGGACGTTGTCGTGGGCCGGTGGAAAGACGGCCGCGTGGGGGTNNACACGTACCCGAAACCTATGGCCCGTTGCTGGTGGAAATTGCGAAATTCTTCAGGACGCGTGTCGCCCCGGTTAATCCCGAGGAGACGCTCGAAATGTTTGCCTTCATGGAAGCTGCTGATGTGAGTAAGGCCCGCGGGGGAGCAGCCGTTCCACTCAGTGAGATCATGAAGTGATTTGACCCTGACCAGTGCCCCGCTGCCTGCTGCGGCGCGATTGTCATCCTGAGCATTGATAGCCTTTCGGCTGCCCATGATGGACAGAAACTCCACAAGGAGCACCAATGCCCCTTGCTGTCATCCTGAGTTCTTCGTCTGTCATCCTGAGCGTAGCGAAGGATCCTTTTCAGTTGACTCGGGATAAACTACGCGAAGGATCCCGGCAGCTCGCGGGGGGTTGGCGAACAGAGTAAACTACGGGGATTCTTCGCCCAAAATGCGGGCTCAGAATGACAGCGCAAGCGATGCTAAATCTGAATGGCTTACGCGTCGAGTTTCTGCAGAGCCTTTCGCTTTACGCAGGGTGAACTCGGCGAAGGATCTGCTATCGGATCAACAGCAGATTCTTGGTTGCCTGCGGTTTCTCAAAATGACAGCGCCGGCGAGCCTGGTGACACTTGCGAAACCAGGACTCCGCCTGAGCCTTTCAGGCGTTTACTTTTCGGGTGGCCTGTGGTAAGTATGCGCGGACTGGTAGGAGACTATGCACCCTCACCCTGTAGACTACGCGATTATCGCCATTTACTTCCTTTTTGTGTTGGGGATCGGATTTGCCCTCCGCAGCCGGATGAAGACCAGCGAGGACTTCTTTCTCTCTGGCCGCTCGATTCCCGGCTGGATCACCGGCCTGGCTTTCATGTCCGCGAACCTCGGTGCGCTGGAAGTGATGGGCCACGCCGCCAATGCCGCCAAATACGGCATGTACGTCAATCACTTTTATTGGCTGGCGGCGATGCCCGCCATGTGCTTCGTGGGCGTCTTCATGATGCCGTTCTATTACGGCAGCAAGGTGCGCAGCGTCCCGGAGTTTCTGCGCAAGCGTTATGACGAGAAGACCCGCACCCTGAACGCCTGCTGCTTCGCCGCCATGACGCTGCTGGTTTCGGGCGTGGACCTTTATGCCATGGCCATCCTGTTTCAGCGCCTGCTGAACTGGCCGTTTTGGACCAGCGTAGTTGCCTCGGCGGCGGTCGTCGCCATTTACATTTACCTGGGCGGGCTCACCTCTTCGATTTACAACGAGGTCCTGCAGTTCTTCCTCATTGTTTTCGGATTCCTGCCCCTGGCCATTCTGGGTTTGAAAGCCGTGGGAGGATTCGCCGGACTCAACGCCCACCTCCCCAACCCGGGTTACGCGCACACCTGGGCGAACATCTGGCATGCTTCTGGAAATCCTATGGGGATTAACTGGTTTGGGACGATCTTTGGATTGGGTTTCGTGCTGTCGTTCGGCTACTGGTGCACGGACTTCCTGGTGATCCAGCGGGGTCTGGCGGCCAAGGACATGGCCGCGGCGCAGCGCACTCCCCTGATCGCTGCGGTTCCGAAAATGTTTTTCCCCCTGCTGGTGGTCCTGCCGGGCTTGGTGGCGATTTCTCTTGATCCCACGACCAAGCTGATGATGGGCGGCCGGTACGATAACGCCTTGCCCGCCATGCTGGCCCGCTTCTATCCCTCCGGTCTGCTGGGCATTGGCCTGACGGCACTTATGGCCAGTTTTATGTCCGGAATGGCTGGCAACGTGACAGCCTTCAACACCGTTTGGACATTTGACATTTACCAGACTCATATCAACCCCGGCAAGGATGACCACCACTATCTAACCATGGGCCGCGTGGCCACGGTGTTTGCGGTTATCGTGGGCATTGGGACCGCGTTCATTGTTCTGAGGTTCAACAACCTCATGGATTACCTCCAGCTTCTTTTCGCGTTCTTCAATGCCCCGCTCTTCGGCACATTCCTGCTGGGAATGTTTTGGAAGCGCACCAGCGCCCATTCGGGATTCTGGGGATTGCTGTGCGGCATCCTGGCTGCCGCCACGCACTATACGCTTTATCACTATCACTACATCCACTACCCCAGCGACATGGCGGCAAACTTCTACCAGGCCATCTGGGCTTTTGCAGTGTGTTTCTGCGTCACGGTGGTGGTAACCTTCTTTACGGAACCGCGCAAGGAAGAGGAACTGGTGGGCTTGGTTTATTCCCTGACTCCCAGGCCGAAGACCTCGCACCTTCCTTGGTACGAACGGCCGGGAATCCTGGCGATTGGAATCCTGGGGCTCTGCGTGGTTTTGAATATTATCTTTTGGTAGGAGACGATGGGCTTAGATATCCGCTTGCCGATTGGCATTATCTTTTCGATCTACGGCATCATCCTGATGGTTTACGGGGCCGTTGCCGACGCTGCCATCTTTCAGGAGAAGTCCCTGGGAGTGAATATCGATCTCTGGTGGGGCGTGGCGATGTT
>PMYF01000883.1:0-3260 GCA_003171295.1 Acidobacteriota bacterium
CAATACGTGCCGGACTGTTACGGTCAGTTCCCCAGCCGGCTCGAAAAAGGCCTGCCCAGCGATCGCTTTGTGGTCAACTGGCGAATCGGAACCGCGCACGTGCGAAAGCGGTTGCAGCACCGCGCTCCGCCGTTTAATCCTGTGCTGCCGCGTGTGAACGAGACTCGGTTGAGCGCCCGCGGACTGCTGGAGAATCGTGCCCTGCGGCTTGACCTGACCGATCCCCGCTTGCTGGTGGAAATCCCCAGTCGCACCGATGCGATGCGTTCGGAAGCCTTGCCCCTGGCTCGCCGCTGGCGCCTGGAAACGCGGCGCATCTTTGAGCGCTATCTCTCGGTGGGATATGGCGTGGAGGATTTCTTTCCGCCGCAGCCGGCAACCGACGCCCGCTGCTTCTATCTACTGCGCCGCAGTGCGCGCGGCTGAGGACAGGTTTCAAGTCCCCCCAATTTACTCAAAGGCTGTCTCAAAACTTCGGTTATAGCGCCCGTCAATGACCGGCCGCTTCGAATTCTCAACAACGCTCATCGAGCGGCGCTGCAGCGGGCGACGCCGAGTCTTGAGAGAGTCTCACTCAGGATAAGGCGTGCCTGCGGGCGCGATGCGAATGCGGTGGTCCGTGTACACGATGGACGAGTCCGGTACCGGGACCTTGGGCATATGGCAGTGCGCGCAGTCCCGCTGGCCGACCGGACAAGGCTTGCCGGGGTGATCCGCGGAGGCGGGCGCGCCGGCGCTGGTCGCGTGGCAACCCAGGCATTTCGCGTCGTAGGCAGCCGTCTCCTGCACCAGAGGTGCGTGCGGATCGTGACAGAACGAGCAGCGGCTGCGCCGGTCGGCAGCATTCCAGCAGCGGCTTCCCACCAGGCGATACGACTGGGAGATCACGGTGCGGACTCCGCGCAGGTTCCCCTTCTTCACCTCCTGGATGGAGTGGTGGCAGTCGCTGCAGAAATCCACTTCCTCTTCCGGACGGAGGTGGGTGGGATTAAAGATCACGGACTCGCGGGGTTTCCCGGCCCGCATTGCCGCGACATGCTCCGCCCCCGGCCCGTGACAAACTTCACAAGTATCTCCGGGAACCAGGCGATCCGTATCAAAACCATCGCCGACCACGTTCGCGGGGCTGTGACAGCGGAAGCAATCGCGCACGCCGTCAGCGGTGAGGCGTTTACCCAGAGCGGCTTCGAGGGAGGCCGGTAGGGGCGTGGCGGGGTCTTCCCCCAGGCCGAGCTTCCCTTGGGCGGAGTAATAGTTGACCGGCGCCCGGTAATACACCCCGTCATGCTCGATGAGGTACGTCTGGAAAACGGCTCCGGCGCCCACGACCAGGAAGACGGGCTCCGTGATTTTGTCGCGCCCATCGCTGACTGTATAGCTGACCCGCCCGCCCTCGTGACGGAGCGAATAGGTGTAGGGTCCGCGCTCGAAACTCAGCGTGGGATGCTTGATGAGAACGCGAGATTCTGCCGCCCGCGCGGCGGCTTGAGCCATGTTCGTGGTTTTCTGCTTCTCGAAGATCGCGCGGTGACAATGCGCACAGGCCGCCGAGCCGGCATAGTCTGCGGGACGCATTACCGCATGGGTCGGTTGCCATTTCAGATTCTCATCTCCGCCACTACTCCGTGCCCAGCCGCGCCCCATGGCCACAGCCGCGAGCGCCGTGGTGAGCAGAACCAGGTACCGTGCATTTCCCAGATTGATTCGCATAGAAGAATCCCCAGGATCAACCAAGAATGAAGTTCTCGAAAGACCTGCTGCTGCAATTTCCCCCAGACACTATGCGAAGTGCGGAGCCTGCGTCAACCCTTCCGCAGGCAGCGCTTGAATCTCGCTTCACTTCCCAATACAATCAAAGACTCCGATTCGAAGGGTGAAGATGGAAGTTAAGTTCGCGGGCAGCGCATCCGTCGCGGAATTTGTCTTGCGCCTGCTGCGCGCCACCTCCAAAACTATCGACGCCGCACTCTATCGTCTCAATAACCCGGCGCTCGAGGCGGCGCTGGAAGAAGCCGTGAAGCGTGGCGTTCAGGTTCGCCTGCTGGTGGACGGAAATAAGTACAAAGAAAGCCGCGCGACCCAGGAACTCCTGGCCGGCGCCATCGTCCCCTTTCGGCTGGCTTATGGCCGGCAGGGATGCGGCACGAAAATGCATCACAAGTTCGCCATCCTGGATCAGCAGAGCGTGCTCACCGGGAGCTATAACTGGACGTTGGAATCGGAAAACGAAAACCACGAGAATCTTGTCATCCTCGAGGAAGCGCGGCTGGTCGCAGCCTACGCGAAGGAGTTCGAGGCCTTGTGGACGGGCGCGGGATGTGATCAGGCGTAGGAGTCCAGCGGGGTCCTTGCAAGAATTCTAATCGGGATGCAAACCATGACAACCAAAGAAACCGACCAGGGCAAGGCAGAACACACGGCCGAGTACGATTTCTACATCTTGCGCCACGGCGTCGCCGTCACGCGCGGCGCCGCCTCCCTGATCGACGACACGAAGCGGCCCCTCACACCCGAAGGCAAGCAAAAGATGCGGGATATCGCGTCCGGATTGCTGCGAATAGGATTTGACGTGGATTGGATCGTCTCCAGCCCCCTCGTGCGCGCCGTGGAAACAGCCGAGATCGTCGGGGAAGCGTTGACTTCAAAGCCTCCCTTGGAGTTTTCGGACGCGCTACGTCCCGGCGGGGCCGGCGAGGACCTGATTACGTTTTTGGCTAAGCGACCCAATCGCCGCCGCGTGCTGGTAGTAGGCCACGAGCCGGATTTGGGCGAGTTGGCAGCGCGATTGATCGGCGCCGGGCGCAACGCCCACATGGCGTTCAAGAAGGGCGGTTGCTGCTTGATCACCTTCAATGAATTTCCACCCAAGTCCCCGGGAAGGCTGGCGTGGTGGCTGCCCCCCCGCATCCTGCGAAAACTGGCCTGAGGGATGCCTCGCACGCCAGGGAGCCCTGCAGCCGGTAGTGGTTCAATTTGATGCTGTAGCGGCGAGTTTACCTCCCCAAATGGCGGCGTAAAGCCGCCTCTACATCAAGTTGACCCACTACCCTGCGGCCAGCCCCGCGGTGACCCGAAGCCTGCGATCGAGGTAGGTGCAGGCGGCAGTGGGTCCCGGGCAGTCCCTGGCAGAACCGAAACCCCCTTAGATGATCCACTACCGCCTGCCGTTATCGGGGGCGAGCGGTTCCCGCGTGTGAGTGGCGGTCTCCGGGCGCATGTGGTGCTCTGCCACAATGGCTATGATTTGATGGCCTTCGCGA
>PMYF01000883.1:3286-3427 GCA_003171295.1 Acidobacteriota bacterium
AATGCTGCGCCGAGGCAATCATAAACTCAGCCGGCCAGCCTACCCTAATTTCGTTTTCTCGTCGGCGTTCGGCGTCGGACGCGGTCCGGGGTCTCGCGGGCCACTTGGCCCAAGCGGCACAGTTGGGGGAGAGGGTCCTTC
>PMYF01000697.1:0-453 GCA_003171295.1 Acidobacteriota bacterium
ATTGTGGGGTCTTAAACTGTCCAGTTTTAAAACACCGACTGTGTCCCCACGACGGCAACATGGGAGCCGAGAATCGACCGTTCCGGCGCATGGTTTGAGGAGCCAATTGACATGGCCTTTGCCACTTCCGCCATCAGACTCCCGGCCAATTCATGAAGATGGGGTTAATCCTCCCACATGACTGCCCGAAGGTTGTCGCGCAGGCCCAGACCGCTCCTGGGGGGAGCGACGGTTCGTCATCTCTAAGGGGAAAGGATAATATGCTATGCCGAGAATCAAAGGTCAGCGGCTCCTGAAGTATGTGGATCAAGCCGTTTGCTCAACGGCCACTGTGCTGTACGACACGATTCAGTTCTTTAACAAACACCGCCCCGGAGCGCCCTTTACTCCCAAGTGGTCGGACAAGCCGCTCTTGAAATCCTGGCAGAAGACCAAGCCGCCGTTGGGCTGGCC
>PMYF01000697.1:504-5565 GCA_003171295.1 Acidobacteriota bacterium
CACTTCGAAGACATGATGGCCGTCGACGCCAACTTCCTGAATTGGATTGAACAGAACTTTCCAGGCCGCGACATTCGCGCCCACAACGACGAGGGCTTGCACAATCACGGCTCGAGTTCCATCCAGCACGGGCGCGGTTCGGTGCTGACNNATGGACGCCAACCAGGTGGGCTTTGTGCACGAACTTGCCTGGGAAGAGATCCAGGAGATTCTGGGCAACGCCACCAAGATCAAGCCGCGCCGCCAGATGTCGGTGCAATTCTCGGGCGGCGAGCCGACCATGTCGCCCTATTTCCTGGACGCGATCCGCTACGCGCGCCAGCTCGGTTACAACAGCGTACAGGCGGCGACGAACGGCATCGAGTTCGCGAAGAGCAAGGACTTCTGCCGGAGCGCTTTCGAAGCGGGCCTGCGTTACGCCTACCTGCAATTCGATGGTATCGGCAACGACGCCAACGGCCATCGCCAGGTCGGCAACCTGTTCGACGTGAAACTGCGCGCCATTGAGAACATGCACGAGGCCGGCATCGAGATCATTCTGGTCATCACCCTCGTGAACAATGTCAACAACGACCAGGTGGGTCCCATTGTGAACTTCGCGCGTGAGAACCCCAAGAAAATCGCCTTCGTCGCCTTCCAGCCCGTTTCCTTCACGGGGCGCGATGAGGACATCACCCCGCAGCGCCGGCTGCGTCAGCGCTACACGCTGGCCCATCTCGCGCACGACGTGAAGAAGCAGACCGGCATCACTGAGCCCACGCGCGACTGGTTCCCCCTCTCGCTGTTCAGTACGTTTGCCGACTTCGCGGACCTGGTGAAGGGGCCCGAGGCGCAGTGGGGCATGGTCAGTTGCGGTTGCCACCCGAACTGTGGCGTGGGCACCGCGCTCATGATCAACAAGGACACCAAGGAGTGGGCTCCCGTCCCCGCCTTCCTGTATGTCCCCGGGCTGGTCCAGGACGTTCGGAAGATCACCGACGCGGGGCGCGGGAAATGGTTTTCGAATTTCATGCTGGCCCTGGCCATCCTGAAGAATTACCGCCCCTTCAACGCGCCCAAGAGCCTGGCGCTGCTCGATCTGCTGAAGAAGTTTGACAAGTCGTTTGCGCTTTCAGGTGAAAAGAGGACACGGGAGAAGTACGGCGCCTCGGACCCGAACCGTACGCTCGAGGACGCCCTGAAACGCCGCTCCGATCCCTGGAACCTGCTCTTCATTGCCGGCATGTGGTTCCAGGATCTCTTCAACTACGATTTCCGCCGCACCGAAATGTGCATCATCCCGTACGCAACCCAACTGGGTGAGATCTCCTTCTGCGCGTACAACACCGGCATCGGCTGGCGGAAGATCATCGAAAACATGTACAAGAACGCCACGGTGGCCGAGTGGTATAAGACTCACGGCAAGCACCAGATATACGCTAAAGGAAAGAGCGTGGAATTGCAGACCAGCGAGCACTCCCTCCGTGTGAATGCCGCAGACGCCGCGCGCGTTCGCACTCTCAACCATGATGTTCCCCTCACCGCCGCCGAAGAAGAAAAGGCTCGCCGCAAGGTGGCGTGGGAAGCCCAGCAGGCCGCCCAAGTCAGGCAGGTCTATGAGGAAATGGTCCTCAAGAAGACCAGCCCGGAACTTGTGCAGATCGGGAAAACCGCGACCCCGGAGGAAGAGAAAGTCCCGGTTTAGTCCCCAGCTCTTTTTGGATTTCCACTTGGGCCGCTCTCGCGAGCGGCCTTTTTGGTTGCGGCGGCTGGGGGCAAGCGTGGCCTATGCATAGTCAACGAAGAACATCCGGAGGTGTGGTAAGCCGCATGAGAACCCTCGGGAGGTCGACTGCGAATGCGAACCAGGCGCGCGGCAAGTTTAAGTCAAGGAGATACCGGCTCGTTGACTACCGGGTGGTTAACCACATCCTCGGCGCGGAGCGGACCATCACGGTCTTCCGAATTGGCCACCGCACGGATATTCATCGTTAGCGCGCGGGCAGCCGTTCTCATTTGGGGCGGCTGGCGCACACATCGCTTCCTCGGGATGTATGCAATTCGATTCCCAGCCGTCGGCATGCTGACGCGCGGCGTGTTACAATCCCTGAAAGCGAAGGGAGCAACGGCCATGTCGAAGTATGGAGCACAAGTTCTTGAAAAAGCCTTGGCGTTGCCGCCGGATGAGCGAGCAGAGCTGGCAGCCCGGCTCCTTTCAAGCCTTGACACGGAGCGCCAATGCAAAATCGACGAAATGTGGCCTGAGGAAGCGGAAGACCGGATTGACGCATTGGAGCGAGGCGAGATCAGAACCGTCTCGGTGAAAGAGGCCTTTGAAACGGACAAAGGCGCGAAGCCGTGACCATTAAGTTCTTGGCGCCTGCCCGGTCCGAACTAATTCAGAATTCTCCCGACCTTGGGCTGCTGTTCGAGATTGGCAATCTCGGACTCCAGGCTGCCCCCGCCCACGCTGATGGGAAGCCCTTTGGCTCGAAGGTCGTTCAGGGCGCCCAGCATCTTGCTGAGTGAGTCCTCAGTGAGAACGTAGTTCGCGGCCTCGTCGGCAACCGCGCCACCTCGGCAGGCCAGCGCCGGGAACAGGGTCGAAATCAGGAAAAGCACAATGACCCACAGACACCGAGATGTGTCAGGCATGGGCGCCCTCCTCAGAGTCAGGGACGGGTCCCGGCTCCCTCTCGCAGGCCTCCCGGCCACCCTCGTTTCTCGGCCGGGCAGGCTGACGTAGCCTACTCGAGATCTTCCGGCAGCGGCGCGAGCGGCTTCAGCCGAAGTTCGGCGCAGATTTCCCGCAACAATTGCTGGTTCACCGCATCGTTGTTGTGGAATGCCAACCCCACCTGACCCTGCTGGCTAATCCAGGCGACTAACGCAGCAGTCCGGAACTGGCGGCCTTGCCAATCCACGGTGAGTTCGCAGTCCTGTTGAACCTTCAGCGAAGGCACGTATTCCAGCAAGCACCCGAGTACGCATAGATCTTCCACCATCACCGGAAGGGCAATGCCCTTGCCCGGCAAATTGAGGCTGCCCTTCAGATGAGCCGTATAACGAGGAACACGTCGACGTTCGTTAGTCATGCCGCGAGTGTAATTCCTTCTGGTTGAAATCGCAACCGGCGTTCCACGGCGCCCACGTGTCCGCGCAAAACTCACTTTCCGCGCAGCGAACTCCAAGGCCAAGTGACCGGCGGCGTCGAATTCTCAACAACGCTCATCGAGCGGCGCTATAGCGGGTGACGCCGAGTTTTGAGACAGCCTCGAAAGACGATGTCTGATGCCACTCACCGTGCACCGTCTTTTCACTTGACCTCGCGAAACCATTCCGGCCAGAATCGGTGCCGATGTCGTCGCGAAAACTCTGAATCGATGGACGGCGCAATCCTTTGAGCCTAAGTCCTCCCGTACTTCACGCTCCCCTTTCGGTTCAGAGGCGCCCATTTCTCCCCAGGAGGCCCTTCTTATGGCAAAAGCTCTGCCCCGCCGCGGTTATCCGATCATCGTCATGGCTTCTGTCGTTCTGATGATCAGCGCCTGCTCGCGCTCCCGGAATCCNNGAAATGGCGCCAGTCGTCTCGCTCACCACGCAGGCAGGCGGGTTTCGCGCGGAAACTGCATCGCTGGCACTGGAATGCAGCCGCGCCTTGCAGTTCCGCATCTTCTTTAAGAAGAATGGGAATTGGCTGACGCTCTCGCCGGAGCAAGGCCTGCCTTCGAGCATAACCTTTGAGCTCGACAATCAGCCCGTCACGTCCTTCACCTTCGCGGGTGCGCCATCACTCCAGGCCGCGGTCAGCATGCCGTTCGGTCAAGCGGACCAGGTCAGGGTGGAGGCAAAGGACGCTGCGAACAAAGTCAGCGTGGCCTTGGACCTGAGTTTCCCCAAGGATTTTCCTGATACGGTCATCATAGCGTCTCACCTGAAAAACCTGCAGCCATCCGGGAGCGTCACGGTCGGTGAATTTGATCAAGCGTCACTGCGCGTGGCCGCGGGAGTCCCTCGCGACGCGAAGGACGTTCTCTTCTGGTCGCTCCAAGGTGGTGGCTACATCTGGGGAGGAGATTACGTCGAGCCGGTGCGTGCCGGCTTCAGCCAGNNCCCTTCGTCGATCTTTGGCGGCCGGAAATGGGCGTCGCCGTGGCGTTGCTCGACCCCAAGCCCGCACTGGCCTGGGTTCCGGTCAGCGCCGATGCCCAGGGAATGGCTGATGTCAAAGTGGTGACGCGGCCCGCCGTGCCGCTGGCGTCGGGCGAAACCTACTCGCCGGCGCCGGTAATGATCGCCGCGCACCAACTCGACTTCTACAATCCAGTGGCTCGCTATCGAGAGGTCATGGACCGGCTCGGTGTGCACGTGGTGCGTGATTTCCTGCCCGCAGACTACGCCCCCGCATGGTGCACCTGGGGATACGTCCGTACGTGGACCGTGCCGATCATCCTGGCCAAGGCCGAGCAGATGAAAGCCATGGGGATGAAGGACTTCATTCTCGATGACGGGTGGTTTGACCTTTTTGGGAACTGGGAGCCAACTCCCCAGAAGTTTCCGCACGGCGAGGCGGATATGAAGGCGTTGATCGAAAAGGTTCACAGTCTGGGCCTGACCTTCCGCTTGTGGTGGTCACCTGGTTCCGCTGACCCCGGGTCGGAGGTCGACCGGAAGCATCCTGACTGGTTTGTTCTCGACAAAGACGGCCATCGCGAGAAGGCGAGCTGGAATGCCTATTATCTCTGCCCCGCTTACGCACCCGTGCGCGAGTTCACGCGCGGCTTGGTGACGCGCTTTGTCAACGACTGGTCCGTGGATGCCTTCAAGCTCGATGGGACCGATCTGAACCACGCTCCGCTCTGCTTTAATCCGGCGCACCGCCACACGCGGCCCGAAGACTCCTTCGAGCAGTGGCCGGCCCTGTTCCAGGAGATCAGCGATACGGCGCGAGCCATCCGCAAAGACTTCCGCATGGAGTTCTGCCCGTGCGGCATCACGCCCACCTTTCAAACGATCAGCATCTTCGAGCAGCCGACGGATTCCGACCCCTTTGATTACCAGGTCACGGCGCGCGTGAAGTTC
>PMYF01000076.1 GCA_003171295.1 Acidobacteriota bacterium
GAGTTGGTTCGTATGCTCGGTAGCGAAATGTGATATGGAGACTGAACGAGATATTGCGCCGGGATTCCATGATCCTCAGCGCCAAGCAGATAGACGGCGCGCTCCGGATGGACGAATGTAGAAATATCCCTCCCGCCCATTTCGACAGCTACGATGGGACAGCTATATGGGATATGCTCCTTGAAATCCTCCCAATCTTTGAACGTGTAAAGAGGAACATGCTTCCAAGATTTAACGGTATCGCTTGCTTGCTTCGAATAACGGCATCCTATGGTGAAAATGAACTCTGCTCCCAATTGATAGGCTGAGCGCCAAAGCGTTCCAAGATTACTCGGCGTTTTGTTGTGGAAGATGCCGATTCCGAAATAGCCCCTCATATCCCCTCCCCTGTATGAATCGCTTCCATCTCCTGCCGCGTGCGGCCGCCCTTCGACTTGTAGGCAACGGGGGGCTTTACGCTTTCGTCATAATCGGTCAACCAGAAATCATTCTGGTCCGCGAACCGCTGGATGACCTTGTTCACGATCCCCGCTTGATCCTGCGATGAGTAGCGCATCGGCAGCGGCTCCTCGTTCCCATCCAGAGACAACCACGTCGGGTAGCCTTCCGATACCGCCATACGCTTCATGGCCTTGTAGATGTCGTCAGCCGTGAACTTCACTCCCTGCTCGTTCGGAGGGAGCTGCTGTTCCAAGTCTTCGCAATGCCCGTGGATACGATTGTTGATGGAGCGCGGCCCCGTTGATCTCGGCTTGTGAGGCAGACTCACGTCCAGCGTCAGGTATCCCGAGTGCTTCGCGGCGGACTTGTCCAGCAACGCCCGCTGTGCCGGCCAGATTGCGTCAGGCACGAGGACGAGCATCGCGTGGGCGCCCGCAGAAGCAGGAAAAATCTCCGTCGTGTATTTCACCGATCCCCTCCCCTTCGGTGCGAAACTAGAACGGCAAGTCGTCTCCCACGCGCGGGTCGAACTTCCTGTCGGCTACCCAAGCCTCGTAGAGCCCCCTGAATCCGTCCCATCCCCTGAGAACGTCCTCCCGCTCCCACCGCTGGACGTAGCAACCGCTGTGCGCTGTGTCGATGATCACGGACCACAGATCGGGCGTGAGATCTGTCAGGCGCAGACGGGGAGCGCGTTGGTATGCCGCGAGTTGCCACACGAAATCGTCATAGAACACAGCGGCTTTCTTCACGCCCTGACTTTTCCAATCCGCTATTGCTGAGCGCCCATCGATAGTCCCCATGTAGTCGATGCAACCGCCGAACCCTAGGGGACTGACGAACCGCTTCTCCACTTCCCCCGGCCCCACGTGCTCATCGATCCACTTGTAGACCGGCCCCATGTCAACGTCCGGCACCACGGGAATCCCGTCTGCCTTCGATATGTAGCGGGCAATCGCCGAGTGAACCGCCGTGCCGAGATCCGGGGCCTTTGCCCTCTCTGCCGCGTCCGCTTCCTTCACCCGCTCGATGAAGTGCCAATCGCTCTCACCGTCGTAGCGCGTCATGGTCAACGACTGCGCTACCATCTGCGCTATCTTCCAATTCGTGAGTTGCGGCTTTTCTTTGATGGCGAGAATGCTTGTCACGCTCGGATACAGATTCTCCTTCCGTGCCTCGCGCAACGTGGCATTGTGGCGGGGCTCGCCGTTCTCCCCGTACCAGTGCGCTGATTCTGGCTGGCGGTACTCGACTAAGTTGCTCATGCTTTCCCCTCCGCGCGCTTGCGCGCATTAAGCGCGTCTATCCAAATGCCCTGTAGGTCAATCATCTGGTTCCCGTTCTCTTTGGTCGCCGCTACCGAAGCCGCTTTCTCGGCGAGTTCCGCATCGGTGAAGAGTTTCGACGCCCTCATTTTGGCGAACACGTCCCGTAGGTCGGCCAGAGCATTCGCCTTCTCATCGACGGGTTTCGCGGGGGTAGGCTCGGAAGGACCGACATCGTAGACCGGCTCGCCGTTCCCTTTCGCCCCGTTGCCTTCCAAGTCCTGCATGTCCTCCACGTCCTGCGTGAAGAAGTCAGACGCCGCACTCGCCTTGATCGTCCCATCGACGTATGACCGTTTGGCCGCCACCTTGAGAACGGTGTTGTACGTGTCGGCGATGTCCTTGTTTTCTACCTGTCCGACTTCCTGGCCGGTGATCGTCTCGTCGTTGTCCTTGAACTTCGTCCCACACCCGCCCTTCTTGACGTAACATAGCCACCCGCCACCGTACTCTTCCTTGCCCTTGATGATCGTTTCCTTCTTGCACTTCGGGCAGATACGCGCGGCCTGGCGATATCGGTACTTGCTCTCCATCGTGGAACATGAGCCTACGCCGTAGGCGATGGCGGTGCCGGTGGGAATGTGAACCATGGGCGTCTTGATCGTTATTTCCCGGTGTCCTTCGGGGAAGTCGGTGCGCGTTACTTCCAAGTCCCCCGTGCCGATGCGGAACAGGAAGTTGATCTTCTCGGCCCCTGGCTTGAGAAGCGACTGCTTTTTCGTGCCGGGGATGATGCCGTAGTGTTGGCCTTCCTTGAGTGCCTTCTGCATGAGGTCTTGAATCTTCTTCGACTGCTCAATGACATCGGTAACGGAGCGCTCCTCGATACGCCGCACGAGAGCCGTTTCGCTGACAGGGGACGACTTGATCTCTGCTTCCACCGGCACAGGAGCATCGTCTTTTGGAGTCACTTTCCTCGTGGCAAGAGCTGTGCCGTTGCGCTTGGACTTCGTAGCTTTCATGACTGCCTCCTCATCTCTTCGCTTGACGGCTGGCGGTAGAGCTCAGAGAGCCGGGAAGGCGGGTCAGCGTACTTGTCCATGTAGCTGTACACACCGTGAAGTCCTGAACACGGCTCCGCGCTCAGTACCCATGGAGCGATCACGCTTCGATCGATCAGTTTCCCGCACCCCGAGCACTGGTGCGTCGCGTAGTCCTCGCGACCGTACGGATTGGGTTGCGGGAGAAGTTCCCACTTGTGAAGCAAGAGCTTGTGGATGATGGCGCTCATGCCTTTACCCTATTTGCGTTCATGGCCATGTGCTCTAGTTTCTTGTTCGCGGCAGACCACGCGGCAGAC
>PMYF01000421.1 GCA_003171295.1 Acidobacteriota bacterium
TTTCTTATTCTAGCGCCTATGGGATGTGGGGGTAGCTCGCGCTATGCTTCATGTTCGAGCAGAGAATCACTTTGATGTCGATGACCCCCGTAACAGCGGGTGCTAATCGCTGGCCGCTTCCTTCGACTTCTCATCGTCAATGGAATCCGCGGCCAAGCCATATTTCTCCATGAGCCGATAGAGCCGGGTGCGACTGATCCTCAGGGTGCGGGCGGCAAGGGCCTTGTTCTTGGTCTTGGCCAGGGCGTGGGTGACCGCTCGTTTCTCTGCCTGTTCGAGACTGGTGGGAAGCGCGAACGCCGCGCTGGATTGGTTCCTCACTTCCTCGGGCAGATCTTCCATATCAAACATCCTATTCCGGGCTAACATGCAGCCGCGGGCAATCACGTTCTTCAGTTCCCGCACGTTCCCAGGCCAGGAATACGCAAGCAAGGCGGACTCGGCGCGGCGCGAGATCCTCTTGAGTTCTTTTCCATATTCAGCGGCGTAGTGGGCCAGAAAGTGCCGGGCCAGTAGCACGACATCTTCCCGGCGTTCGCGCAGGGGCGGAAGATGGATTTGGATCATGTTCAGCCGGTACCAGAGATCGGGCCGAAACCGGTTGGATTTCATTTCCACCTTCAAATCTCGGCTGGTGGCGGCGATCACTTGGACGTCAACTCGAGTGGCTTGCGGAAAGCCCAGCTTTTGGACCTCGCCATTCTCTAACACCCGATGGAGTTTTGACTGTGCCGCGGCGCTCAAGTCTCCAACCTCGTCCAGGAAAACTGTTCCGCCGTTGGCCCATTCAAACATCCCTACCTGGTCGCTGACCGCACCCGTGAAGGCGCCCTTGCGGTGGCCGAACAACTGGCTCTCGGCCAGTGTGTCGACCAGGGCGCTGCAGTTGAACACCGCACAGCGTCGCCCGGCCCGAGGGCTCAGATTATGAAGAGCGCGGGCAACCAGTTCCTTCCCCGTCCCTGTCTCCCCCGTGATGAGCGCGGTACGCAAGTGCGGAGCCACCCGGCGAACCAGATCAAAAACCTCGAGCATGCGAGGGCTACGACCGATCATGCCCTCCAGGTTAAAGACTCCGATGAGCTGTTGCTCCAGCGCCTCCCCCCTTTGATCGAGGTCCACAAGCTTCCGGGTTTCGCTCACCAATTGCCGAAGCTTCTCAGGGCTAACCGGCTTGCAAACATAATCGGTGGCGCCTGCCTGGATGGCCACTACGGCAGTCTCAATCGAGTAGTTCCCGGTCACCATGACGACGCGCGCCTCGGGATCGCGCTGGCGAATTCTCTGCAAGACTTCCATGCCGTCAATGCCCGGCATGGTTAAGTCCAGTAGGGTCAGGTCAGGGTTGAGACTTTCCACCAATTCCAGCCCCAGGGTGGGATCCATCGAGGTTTCCAGACGCACGCCTTCCCCGCTCATTACGGATTTGTAAAACCCGAGCATTCCAGAATCATCATCGATGGCGAGGATGAGGAGTTGAGAGGGAGGTTGCACGGGTTTCTCTGCCCCAGGGCCCCCAACGGCCTCCGCCGAATTTTCGAATTCACCACTGCTCATCTTGGCCACTTCCCTAGCCCTCGCGACTCACAAGAACCGAGTGTTCGGGAGATTTCGCTCGAGCGCTATGCATGGCATGGCTTGATGTCCGCTGGTAAAGTGCGAACCCATCTGCGCTGTCCAGTTCTTTTTCACGCCAAATCGGTTTCTACAAATCCAGAACCTCGCGAACCTTCCGAGCCAGGGCTTCCGGCGTGAAGGGTTTCTGTAGAAACGCCGCTCCCGATTCTAACATGCCATGGCGCACCACAGTGTCATCCGCGTAGCCTGACATGTAAAGCATCTTGGTCTCCCGGTGGAGTCTCGCGAGTCGCTCGCCGAGCTCACGCCCACCTGTCCCGGGCATAACCACATCGGTCAGCAACAGGTGGATCGGCCTCTTGTACTGACCGCCCAGCAGGAGCGCCTCTTTGCCGTTGCGCGCTTCCAAAACCCTGTAGCCCTTGGCTTCCAACACGACGCGCGCAAGATAACGAACCTTGTCGTCATCTTCGGCAAGCAACACGGTCTCCGAGCCCCCTGCCCGCCCCGCAGCCTCCTCCACCTCGGACTCCCTGGGTACTTCCTCGACTACGGGCATATAGATCTTGAAAGTTGCGCCCTGTCCTGGCTCGCTGTAAACCCAGACAAAGCCACCGCTCTGCTTGACGATTCCATAGACCGTGGCCAGACCCAATCCCGTCCCCTTGCCTTGGTCTTTAGTGGTGAAGAACGGCTCAAATATACGGGCTTGAGTTTTCTTGTCCATTCCGCAACCGGTATCAGTCACCGCCAGCATGGCGTAAGATCCGGTGGGCATGGGGTAATGGCTGCGTGCGATGGTCTCGTCCACCTCAGCGTTGCACGTTTCTATGGTTAATTTGCCTCCCTGCGGCATGGCATCCCGAGAATTGACGGCCAGGTTCATAAGCACTTGCTCGATTTGCCCCGGGTCGGCCCTGACCGGGCCCAATGCCTGCTCCTTGATGAAGACCAACTCGATATCCTCGCCAACCAGCCGCGACAGCATCTTCTGCAAGTTGGTGACCAGGGGATTCAGGTCCAGCACCTGTGGCATAAACACCTGCTGCCGGCTGAAGGCCAGCAATTGGCGCGTCAAGCCAGCCGCACGCTGCCCAGCGTCCCTGATCTCGGTAGCAGAGCCCCGCATCGGGTCATCGGCGGAAAGTCGCTCAATCATGAGTTCGCTGTAGCCGTTGATAATCGTCAACAGATTGTTGAAATCGTGCGCCACCCCGGCGGCCAGCCGTCCGACTGCCTCCATCTTCTGTACCTGGCGGAATTGCTCCTCCAGGCGTTTTTGAGCCGTGATATCTCTCATGATGGCGATGTAGTGGGTGACTTCGCCGCCCGTACCGCGCACCGGAGCGATATTCATTTCCTCGATGTAAAGGCTTCCATCTTTCCCTCGGTTAGTGACTTCACCATCCCAAATTTCTCCTTCGCGAATGGTCGCCCAAAGCTGTTGGTAAAACGCTAAGTCGTGCTTATCCGATTTCAATATCCTGGGATTTTGCCCCAGTGCCTCCTCCCGGCTGTACCCCGTGATGCAAGTGAACGCCGGGTTGACATACTGTATGTTTCCGTCGGTATCGGTAATCACGACGGCTTCCGCGGACTGCTCAATTGCGGTGACCAGGCGAGTATGCTCCTCCTCCGCCTGCTTGCGCTCGGTGATGTCGCGGCAGACGCCGATGACCCCGAGGATCTCTCCGCTGGTGCCAAAGTGCGGGCTGTAAACGCTGGAGACCCAGCCTGACTTGCCTGTCGTAGGCACGCGGAAGGGCGTGTCTGGGGCATGCACAACCTCCCCCGCAAGGGCCCGACGGATCATCAGATCCACCTTTTGCTCTCGTAGGTGCGGGAAGAGGTCAAATGCGTGCTTACCCAAAGCTTCTGAGGCCGGCACCCCGGTTATTCCTTCCATAAAGCGGTTCCAGACCTGATAGCGGAATTCGGGGTCATAGACGGCGACGCCTTCTCGGACATTGGCGATAATCTCGCGAATGAATTGCTCGTTCTCGCGCAAAGCCTCTTCCGCCCGCTTACGCTCGGTGATGTCGACGCCGACGCCCACGAGGTAGACTTTGTCGCCGATGACAGCCCGCGTCGCCGTCAGGATGTATGGGATCTTCCTCCCGTCCTTGGTCAACAAGTGAACCTCAGCCGTCGCACTGCCCTTCGCCAACGCTTCCTGCATCTTGCTGGCAGCCAAAGGTCGCTCGTCTTCAACGATGTTGGCCAGAGGGTCCAGGGCGGCTAACTCTTCGCTGGAATACCCCAGGAGTTTCTCCACGTTCTTGTTCCATCGGAGGTTCCGACCCCCGCTGTCTATGACGTAGAAGGCGTCCGGCAGGCTGTCGATGATGGACTCGGTAAAAGCCTTCTCATTTTGTAGTGCCTCTTCCGTTAGCTTGCGCTCGGTGATGTCGCGGACAATGCTTAGGACAAGTCTTTCACCTCTTGCCTCGACTACGGTTAGACTTTCTTCGACCGGTACGAGCTGGCCATCTTTCCTCCGGTGGTGCAGTCCACGAACCGGCAAAGCCAGACCCGTTTCCGATATATTCCCGAATCTCTCCAGGAGCAAGTAGCGTTCCTCGGGAGGGGGGAGGTCAGCCGCGGTCATGTGAGCCAGGTCTTCGTCGCTGTATCCATCCATCTCCGCGGCTTTGCGGTTGCGTCCCACGATGCGCAGGGTGGAAGGCTCTATCATGTAGATGGCATCGGGCGCCGATTCCAGAAGCGCACGGAACTTCTCCTCTACCTGCTTCACCACCCGCGTCATCACCTCGCGCCGATGAAACAGCAGCAGGCCACCTAGGAGGATGACTAAGAGGGCTCCTGCCAGCCCCTCCACGATTACCATCCGGCGAAAATCCTCTATGGCTTCGGCGCGATCGATCTTGCGGACCAACCCCCAGCCGGTCTGCGGGATGGGCTGCGTTGCCGCCAGCACCGGGACACCCCGGTAATCGTTGTACTCCCCAAAGGTCTCGCGGCCTTCCAAGGCGAGGCGCGCGGGAATGGGAGCGGTGGAGAGAGGGAATCGCAGGTGCTGGGAGCCGACTGGAACATTGCGTAAGGGGGAGAAAAAGACGATGTCGTTTCCCTCGCGACGCACGAGAAGGGTCTCGCCGGTCCGAGTTGGAACGACCTCCTGCGTCACAAGAGGAAACAGCGTTTGCGACGCATCGGAAACCACAAGCACTATCCCCAGAAGTTGGCCCGGTGGTCGGCCCGCATCGGTCGCAGCCGGTCCAGGGAACACGGGGGCGCTGAAACCCACCAGACTCCGGTTTGGCGCGTCGCCGACAAGATCGATTCGCATGACTCCCGAACGGGCCACGGCTCGGGAGGTTTCGGAAAACAAGGGGTTCAAGGGTATGGACCGGCCGGACTGCGCCACGACTTGTGCGTCGCGATCCAGAATATAGACCCTGGTGTAGTAGTACAACCCCTCGATTTCATCCAGGGAGGCCGTCAATCCCCGCAGGCTGCCAGCAGGGCGCCCCGGAAGCTGGCCCGCATCGTAATAACCCCGCAAGGCGTTGCGGACCGAAGGGCGAACGGCAAATTCTTGCGCATCTCCTTGACGCTCCTTTAACCAGTCCGAGACCCTATGCGTTCGATCGTGGGCAATACTGGATTGTCGCGCCCGCCAGTAGGCCATCTCTTGCCGGTACAAGCTTGCGATGTGGAAGCATAGGAAGAGCCCCACCGTCACCACCGCCAGCGCAAAAGCTAGGATGTAAGCCAAGGCCTCTCGGACACGAATCCCTGGGTGACCCGGCATCCTCCCGGTGGAGGGCTTGGTTGCCTGGAGGAGGGAGGACAAGATTTCCCGCGGTGACCTCATGGCTTCACTCCCAGCATGGGGGCGCTCTCTGTACCGCCGCCGGTCTTGACGCCGTCGATCACTGCTCCTCCGGGGCTTGCGCCTTGGGAAACGGAGAGGAAGGAACTGGTTGGGCTAGTTTCAGCGTATGCGTTCATTGAAATGACCCAAGTCTTGGCGAAAATGCCTCTTAGCTACGGGGCCTTCAAGCCGCAAGGGCGGCAAAGTGAGCAATTGTGCGATGGCCAGGCGGAGGCGATATCCGCCGCTTAGCTATTGGGGGGCGGCCCGGAACAGGTTCATATCTTGAAAACAAAATGTGCCGCGGCTCGCCATTGCCCCAAGGTAAATAACCATTTTACTGGCAGATAAGATGTTGTCAAGTAGCTGATGGATAACCCATGTATTATGTGGTACCCTCCTGAATTTGGGTTGATTGACTGTGATGCAAAACTAGAG
>PMYF01000304.1 GCA_003171295.1 Acidobacteriota bacterium
ATTGATCCGGGTAAAGTGGCTCTCGCGATCCTTGAAGTAGATCATGGCGGGGAGATTGTCCATAAGGGTGTAGAGGAGATGCCTTTCCTCAACCAGCGCCTCTTCCGCCCGCTTGCGCTCGGTGATGTCGCGAAAGTACCAGATTCTGCCATAAAGCTTCTCTGTAGAATCCTGCATGGGGGAAGAGTAGCGGTCAAGAACCCTCCCATCTTTGAACTCAATTTCATCCCTCGTCTTCTCAGTCTCGTGGGCGTAAATATAATTCACTCTTTCCAGGAAGGCATCAGGGTCCTTAAGTTGCGTCAGGGCGTGCTCAATCAACTTCTTGTCCTTCTTTGTGCGGATTGCCTCCTCGGGAATGTTCAACATTCTTGCAAATTGTCTATTGGCCAGAAGTATCTGACCCGTCAAATCAACAACAAGGATCCCGTCAAGCGTGGTCTCCGACTGTGCCTCCAGAAGCGCCGTCTTGAACAATAGCTCATCTTCCGCCCGCTTGCGGTCAGTGATGTCGCGGGTAACCGAGGCGGCGCCGGTCACCTCTCCACGGAAGTCGGGGAGCGGGAAAACACTCAACGAAACATTGACAAGGCTCCCATCTTTCCGAACTCTTACCGTCTCGGAGTGCTCAGTGAGCGTGCCGTGCCGAAGAGTTGCAAGCATCTGCGCACCCTCCTCGGACCGGTCGAGTGGGGCTAGGACGGAAACAGGTTGACCCAAAACTTCGGCGGCAGAATAGCCATAGAGCTTCTCTGCGCCATTGTTCCAGCTCGTGATAACGCCTTCCAAGGTCGCGCCAATGATCGCGTCATCGGACGAGTCCACAATAGTGGCCAGTCGGGAGATGGCTTCGAAAGCCCGCTTGTTTTCGTTGCGGAGGCGTTTCTCTTCCAGCGCCCGCTGGACTGCGGTTGGAAGTCGCGCCGGCCGGTCCTTTAGAACAAAGTCCGCCGCGCCCTGCTTGATGCATTCCACCGCGGCTTCGTCGCCCAGAGAACCGGTGACGACAATTAGCGGAACATCCTTTCCCGATCGTTTCAGGATTTCCAGTGCATCGAGGGCATTCCAACTGCCGAGGTTGAAATCGGCGAGAATCATGTCGTACCCCGCATTTTCCAAGCGCTCCCGGAAAACTTCCGACGAGTCCGTGACCTCGAATTGCACTCTGTACCCCCCGCGTTCGAGTATGCTCGCCGTGAGCTTCGCATCGCGCGGGTTATCTTCCAAGAGCAGTACCCGCAGGGGGGGCGGAGACGTGTTCACTCCATCAGGCCTCGTTGTGTCCATCATCCGAGTGTCCTTTCATGGAAGGAAAGTCTTAGGGGGTGCAGGCTCGTTTATCACCAGCCAGAAAACCCCCAGTTGTTTCACAGCTTCGCGGAAGGCATCGAATTCCACTGGCTTCTGGATGTAGGCATTGNNGTGCGCGGGTCGCCCTTCACCGCGCGCAGGACTTCCAGGCCATCCACCTTGGGAATTTTCAGGTCTAGGAGCACCAGGCGGGGCGGGCGATCGAAGCTGCGGTTGGCGAATTCACCCCGGCAGAAAAGATAGTCGAGTGCTTCTTCCCCATCCCGCGCTACCCGAATGTTGTTGGCGAGGTTTTCCTGCTTTAACGCGTAGAGAGTCAGTTTGACATCTTTGGGATTGTCTTCGACGAGGAGAATTTGCGGATCCTCTTGGGTCATGGGTTGCCTCCCGAGTCGGTCGGTTTTCCCGGCTGGGGATCGTCCGACGATCCGAAGGTGAAATAGAAAGTGGCGCCCTTATCGAGTTCAGCCTCCGCCCAGACGCGTCCCCGGTGTTTGTGAATAATGCGCTGAACAGTTGCCAAGCCGACGCCGGTGCCTTCGAAGTCTTCGCTCCGGTGCAAGCGCTGAAACACCCCGAAGAGTTTGTTGGCGTACTTCATGCTGAAGCCCACGCCGTTGTCGCGCACGAAGACGGCGGGGTGGTCGTCTTGACGGACCACCCCCACTTCAATGACGGCGGGTTTCCGCGGGCCAGTAAATTTGACGGCGTTGGAGAGCAGATTGGCGAAGACCTGCTTCATTAACCCGGGGTCGCACTCGACGAAGGGCAGCGTCTGAACCTTCCACTCGATCAAACGATCGGGGTTCGAGCGCTTCAAATCATCCCTGACTTCCTCGACGAGGGAATTCAGTCCCGTTACTTGCATGCTCAGTTGCGTTCGCCCTACATGCGCGAGATTGAGCAAGTCATCAATCAACATGGCCATCTGGAGGACCGAGTCGCGGATGAGGGAGACATATTCCTTGGCCTCGGGCGGCAGCGCGGTGGCGTGCTCGTCGGAAAGCAGCTTGGAGAAGCCGTCTATGTGGCGGAGCGGCGCGCGCAGATCGTGGGAGACTGAGTAAGTGAAGGCTTCCAGTTCTTTGTTCGTAGCCTCAAGTTCGGCCGTGCGCTCTGCGACCCGTTGCTCGAGTCGCTCGTTCAGTTTCTGGATTTCCTCTTCGGCCCGCTTGCGGTCGGTGATGTCGCGGATCGCGGCCGTCACCAGGATTCCCTCGTCGCTATGCAGCGGGCTCAGCATGATCTCGATGGGAAAATCGCTTCCATTCTTCCGCCGCCCCGTGAGCTCAATCCCTGTATCGATCTGCTGCGCCAGCGCGTCTTCCGCGGATCGAAGAGCGTCGGCGACCAGCCGTTCCGCGAAGCCCTCCGGAATGATGCTCTTCACATTCTTCCCGACGAGTTCATCGCGGCTGTATCCGAACTGTTTCTCCGCCTGAAGATTCAGAAGAACGATTTCGCCGCCCTGGCTCACCACCACCATCGCATCCGGCGCCGCTTCCAGCAGCCCGCGGTACCTGGCCTCCATCTGCACCAGATGCTCTTCCGCATCCTTGCGCTCGCTGACGTCGCGGACGATACTTAGGGCAAGTCTTTCACCTCCTGCCTCGACCAGGCTATGACTTTCTTCGACCGGCACGAGCTGGCCATTCTTCCTCCGGTGGTGCAGGGTTTGAAGTGGTAAAGCCCGGCCCGTTTCCGATCCTCTCTGGAACCTCTCCCTTATTAGGGTGTGATCTTCAGGAGGGTGGAGATCAGTCGCCGTCATGTGGGCAGTGTCTTCGTCGGTGTAACCATCCATCTCAGCGGCTTTGCGGTTGCGTCTCACGATGCGCAGGGTAGAAGGGTCTATGATGTAGATGGCATCGGGCGCCGATTCCAGAAGCATTCGGAACTTCTCCTCTTCCTGCTTCAGCCCCCGCGTTAGCACGTCGTGCCGATGAAACAGCAGCAGGCCGCCCAGGAGGATAATCAGGAGGCCCGCTGCCAGCCCCTCCGTGATGGCCATCCGTCGAAAATCTTCCAGGGCTTCTGCGCGATCGATCTTGCGGACCANNGGTAGTCGTTGAACTCCACAAAGGTCTCGCGGCCTTCCAGGGCGAGGCGCGCGGGGATGGGAGCGGCGGAAAGAGGGAATCGCAAGTGCGGGGACCCGGCTGGAACATGGCGCAGGGGGGAGAAGTAGACAACTTCGTTTCCCACGCGGCGTACGAGGATGGTTTCGCCGGTCCGAGTCGGAGCGCCCTTACGCACCACAAGAGGAAACAGAGTTTGAGACACATCGGAAACCAGAAGCACAATCCCCGGGAGTTGGCCCGGTGGCTGGCCCGCCTCCATCGCTCCCGGTGCAGGGAACACCGGGGCGCTGAAACCCATCAGACTCCGGTTTGGCGCATCGCCCACAACTTCGATGCGCAGAGCCGCCGAACGGGCCACGGCTCGGCAGGTTTCGGAAAACAAGGGGTTCAAGGGTAGGGACCGGCTGGACTGCGCCACGACTTGTGCGTCGCGATCCAAAATGTAGACCCCGGCGTAGGAGTACCACTTCGTCATTTCGTCCAGGACTGCCGTCAATTCCAGCAGGCTGCCAGGAGGGTGCTTCGGGGGCTGGCCCGCATCGTAATGGGCCCGCAAGGCGTTGCGGACTGAGGGATGAGTGGCGAAGAGTTGCGCATCTGCTTCACCGTCGGTTAACCAGTCCGAGACCCTCTGCGCTTGCTCGTCTGCAACGCTGGATTCTCGGGCCCGCCAGGAGGCCATCTCTTGCTCGTACGAACTTGCGATGTGCCAGCGTAGGAAGACCCCTACCGCTACCACCGCCAGCGTAAAAGCCAGGATGTAAGCCCCGGCTTCCCTGCCGCGAATCCCCCGGCGACCAATCATCTTCTGGGTCAAGGGTTTGATGACGTGGCGAAAAGAAAACAAGAATTCGCGCGGCGACTTCATGGCATCACTCCCAGCATGGGGCCACTTTCCACTTGAACTGCGCCGCACCCGTCTTGACTCGGTCCGTTGCCGCTCCTCCGAGGCTTGCGCCTTGGGAAACGGAGAAGAAGGAACTGGTTGGCCTAGTTTCAGTGTATGCGTTCATTGAAAGGACCCAAGTCTTGGCGAAAATGCCTCTGAGCTACGGGCCTTTAAGCCGCAAGGGCGGCAAAGTGAGCAATAGTGCGAGCGTCGGGCGGAGGCTATATCCGTCGCTTAGCCATTGGGGGGCGGCCCGAAACAGGTTTATATCTTGAAAACAAAATGTGCCGTGGACCGCCTTTTACCCAATGTAAATAACCATTTTGCAATCCCGCTAATGTATTGTCAAGGAGCTACTTAATAACCTCTGTATTACGGGGTACCCTCCTGAATTTGGGGTGTTTGACTGTG
>PMYF01000542.1 GCA_003171295.1 Acidobacteriota bacterium
CGCTTGATCTTGCCGCTGTTGTCAATCCCCAACAGGCACTTCCACAGCATAAAGTCTAAGCCTTACTGCGAAGATAGACTCGTCGCAGATCCTGCAGACGGCTTTTGGAAAAGAACACACAGTCGTTCTTACTGGCGTCGCCCACGCTCACGTCTCTCGCCAATTCCCTACACGTCGGGGCCCCACAGAGCCCGCAATCGAGGCCAGGCAAACTGGCCAGCGCGTCCTCTGCCAGCTGCCTCATCTGGACTCTCTCCTTCAGACTGGCCGCTGTTCCTCGGGTGGGACGCGGCCGAATCGGAGCCTTAAGAGAGAAGTCCTCCTTAGGAAACCGCCGTTCGACTTCCGCTTCTGTCTCAGGGTCCATCTCCGGCNNGTCCTCGCCAGAGAACGCAACGTGGACCCCGTAACATACATGTTCGCGACGGTGAGGTTCCCGCTAGTGCAGCCGTTCCAACAGCAGTACGCCTCGAGGAAGCCCACGTTTCGCAGCTTCCCTTTTTCGATGTCGTTGAAGACCTGAATGATGTTGGACAGGCCTGTCACCATCAGGTAGCGATGCTGCTGAACAAGGCGGCCCATGCCCTCGCTCACGTGCAAGCGAAGGAGCCCAGAGTTGCGGATGATGGGGGGCCGAGAGCTCTTAATCGCATCGCTCTTCTTGAGACTCCGGCAGGCGAGGATGGCATTGTAGACCTCGGGGAAACCCACTGCACCATCCAGATTGCTCTCAACGCCTTCGGCCGGCTGGAGGATGGAAATGGTCTTGGCCTGGCACGGCGTGATGTAGATAACGGCGATTTGATCCTCGTGCAGGCCAAGCCGCGCAGAGAAGCGCCGCTTCGCTTCCCGGCCGGCGATTTCGCGGGCGGGCTGGATGGGGATGAGTTGGTTGACCATGGCCGGATACAAGACTTGCACCAGACGCACCACGACAGGGCATGATACGGAGATCAGTGGCGTGGGTCCCGTCCACTGTTCTACGTACTGCTGGATGGCGCGAGCAACCAGGTTGATCTCGATCGAATAGTCCCAAACCTCGTCGAACCCGAACGCGAGCAGTCCATCGACGACCTGGGCGGGCGTAATCCCCGTGGGAAACTGGCCGAACAGNNCACCGCGACCTTGAACTTGAATCGGCTGAGATCTTCGACCGTCGTGGTCGTCGCGCAGATGGCATCTCTGGAGCACGCTTTGAGGCAGCTGCCGCAGTCGATGCAACGATCGGGTTGGTACTGCGCCTTCGCGTCCTTGACTCGGATCGCGTGGGTCGGACACACCCGCATACATGAGAGGCACCCCTGGCACTTCTCCCGGTCGATCCTGAATCCATGAGTGGGTTTATCCATACGAAATCAACCGGATGATCGAGTGAACCCTCGTGCCTTTCCCAACCTCGGATTGCAGCGAGAAGACGTCGGAGTTCTTCTTGATGTTCGGAAGCCCCAGGCCGTAGCCGAATCCCATCTCGCGCATCTCATCGGAAGCCGTCGAGTAGCCTGGCTGCATCGCCAACTCGATGTCGGGGATCCCGGGTCCCTCGTCGGCCACTTCCACAGCGATCTCCTGGTCCCTCACCACTAACGTCAGGGTGGCCCGGTGCGCGTACATCACAACGTTCATCTCCGCTTCGAAGGATACAATTCCAACTCGCAGGATGCTGTTCGGGTCGATATCGAGATCCTTGAGAATCGTCGTCACCTCCGTAGACTGCTCTCCGGCATTCTCGAAATTCCCCCCTTGTATTTCGAAGGTCTTTCTGAGCAGCTCTTCGGGCATATTAGATACCACCCCTGATGCCGTGACTGTACAGGATGCCGCAGCAATTAAACATTCCGAACTCGGTCGAGAGCAGAACCGTCTTGTTGTCGCGAGCGAGCTTGACCGTCGCTTCCGTGGGCCGGCCGCCTAGCACGTACAGGATGGCCGGCAGGTGCGATATCTGCGCCGTTCTCACCGACTGGATGTTGGTCAGTCCGGTAATCATCAACGCCCGAGGATGGGGAGAAGCAAGCACGACGCTCATCGCGTCGGAGGCCACGGCCATGTCTATTTCGGTATCGAGCGCGTCAGCGCCAGTCAGCACTTCGCACCTGAAAAGATCTCGAACCATGTCCAACCGCATGCCTGTTACTCCGCAGTTCGGCGGGTCAACATACTCCCGCCCGCTGCAAGGGTCATTCGAACCCGAGATTGACGAGTTTCTTTGCGAACGCCCAAGAGTCCAGGTCGTAGCTGAAAAGTCCGATCCCTGTCCTGTTGGCCAGCGCCACCACATCTTCACTCGGCTTGCGGCCGTTGACGATCACTATCATCGCTGCCCCCGCAAGGTTGGCAGCCGCGATCAAGCTCTTGTGCGTCTGCAGCGTGACTACCACGCTGTTGGTTTTCGCCGACGCAATCAGGTCCGAGACCATGTCGGAGATATAGACGCTCTCGATCTCCCTGTCCCTGTATTCGTTGATCGCTGCGAGTCCGGTTTTCTGTACAAATTCGGAAACCTTCATCGTGCTTCCTCCTCAATTGGCGCCAAGCACAGCGAGGCGTCTGCTGCGCGGTGCATCACAGTATGTCCGTCAGGCCGGCATCGACAACGCTCGTGCCCCTGCACTTGTCGATGCTGTTGCAGAGCTTACAGGGCACGATGGTGACCCTCTTGCCGACGGGCGCCAGCCGCGCATTAAAGTACTGGTTGAGGGCCTCGATGCCCTCGCTGCTCACGCATTTGCCGGTGGAATGGGAGGTGTTTGGGCAGACCGCCACGTAGACCAGAGAGTCAGGGCCCTGCTGACGCACGAGCACTCCGACCTGGCAGTCGCGGTCCGTGCACTCGGACAACATCAGCCCATTCACATCATTGAGGTCTACAATCCGCCCGCAGGCCNNCCCGATATGCCCAAAAGTGGGGCCCTTCATGGTAGTCATCGATTGGAGGCACAGGCTCGGCAGAGAAGAACGAAAGGCGAGCACCGCACTCAAAGCAGCCCTCTTCGACAAAATAACCGTGCCGGACGTTACATATAGACCACTCGTGGTTGCATGAACCCATCGCTCCTCCCTTCGACATTCTCTAGGGTGAGCACCCCGCCTACAGCCACGGAAGCGATCATAGATGTTAGCGGACCGCCATGTCCGATACCGTAAAAGAATAACAAGGAAGAATTGCACACTCTGGAGCTGCTGTCAAGGCGATCTGGCACGATGTCAAGGGCGGTAATGTTACTGATCGGCCCCGGTATTTTGGGCCAAGCTGAATGTTAGTCTTCGGCAAGAACCAAGCCTGAATCAGGCCCCATTCGGTGTGAGGCGGACGGATGAGGTGCTGAAGC
>PMYF01000351.1:0-6467 GCA_003171295.1 Acidobacteriota bacterium
CCACCGCCGCGGGACAGGTTCCAGAGAGCTACGGCGCGCTGTTCCAGGATTTCAGCGTGGGGTGAGCGCCCCTCGTAGGGTGAGCAGTCGAGCGCCGGCAGTACCTGGACCGCGCCGCCCGCGACTGGCGCCATCCAGTCAAGAAAGGTGGAGGTGGTTTGGCGATAGGTTTGCGCGGCTTCGTTGTCTTTGGTCAGCACCACGATCGGCCGCCGGGCCTGTTGTGCCAACGCGGCCACCACTAGCGCCTTGGCCGAAGGCGTCAGACCGGAGATGGTCGCCCGCTCCGGCGCAGCGGCTTGGGGAGCGGCCGCCTGGAGCGCCCCGCACACTTCGCGCAGAGCGGTGTGGTCGAAAACAGACTGGAGTAGGGAACGGAGGTGGGTCATGAGACTACGGTGACCAGCGTTCCGTGACGAGTGACAAGCAACGATCAGGAACCGGACGGTAGGGGAATGTCCGCTTCGGCTGGTTCCCCCGGTTCATGGACGCCGGTATTTGCGCAGCACTTTTCACTTGTCCCTGGTCACTGCCTTTTGGGCTGCCTCGATAAGGGCGGTGGTCGAAAAGCCCTCCACGACGGGAATCCGCACCACGCGCCCTCCGGCGGCCTCGACTTCGTCGCGGCCGACGATCTGGTCGAGTGCATAGTGGCCGCCTTTGACCAGAACCTGCGGCAGCATGCGCGCCACTACTCCCCGAACCGACTCGTCATCAAAGATCGTGACGTAATCCACAGCAGCCAGCGCGGCTAGTATCTCGGCGCGCTCCCCCTCCGGCTGAATCGCCCGGTTTTTCCCCTTGAGGGCGCGCACGCTGCGATCGCTGTTCATAGCCACGATCAAGACATCGCCCAGTTTGCGGGCTTCTGCAAACAGGCGTGTATGGCCGGGGTGGAGCAAGTCAAAACAGCCATTCGTGAAGACCACACACTGACCGCGGCGCTTGAGCTCGTCCACCAGCCTGAAGGCCCGCTCGAGGGGCAGGATTTTGTCGGTCGCCATAGGGTCTGCTGTCGGTTGCGTTATGGGTTGGACAACCCCTCGCCGCAAAACGCCCCAGCGCGAAATCCAGAATCTTCATTCTAGCACGACGCTTGCGCCGCGAGCGGAACGGGGGGAGCGGGTAGCGCGGACCACCGCTTTTNNCATTCTCACGCGGTCGACGATCAGACCGCAGCGTTCGTTTTGCTGGTCGGCGCTCCTGCCGGCGTATTCGTTGCAATGGGTTGAAGGCTCGCGCCAACCGGGGGTAGCGCAGACCACCGCTTTTGTGGTCCGCGTCTTTTCGGCCCGTGATGGAGCGATCAAATTCGTGCGCGCGGATCGGAGGGCATTCTCACGCGGTCGACGATCAAACCGCAGCGTTCGTTTTGCTCGTCGGCGCTCCTGCCGGCGTATTTGTTGTAATCGGTTGAAGGCTCGCGCCAACCGGGGGTAGCGCAGACCGCCGTATTTGCGGTCTGCGGCTTTTCGTTGATGAGAGGAAGAGACGCGGGCCGCAAAATCGGCGGTCCGCGCTACCAGTTCTCGCCGCCTGAGCAGGCGCACGACGATAGAGAAATATCGATCGGCAAGAAAAGGACGGCGGAGTTTCGACACCGCGATAGAATACGGCGCGTTGACGATAGTAGCTACGGAAAAGACGCGGACCGCAAAANNTCGGCGGTCCGCGCTACCTGCTTTTCTCCAACCTCCGATGGCCTTTCCAGATATGCTGTTTCTGAAGTCCGCTTCGACTGGGACGACATCAACGACCGCAAAAAATTTGTGCATTTTCACGGCCAGGTCAAGTATAGGGATTTGTTTTCCGAGGAAGATCATGAAACCGGCTTTCATTACGTATGGTGGATTGATAGCCAACGTTTGGCTGACGGTAGCACTTTTGGCCGATGGCTTGAACGAGGTGGAGAAAGCGGGTAGCGCGGACCACCGCTTTTGTGGTCCGCGTCTTTTCGGCCCCGTGATGGAGCGATCAAATTCGTGCGCGCGGATCGGAGGGCATTCTCACGCGGTCGACGATCAAACCGCAGCGTTCGTTTTGCTGGTCGGCGCTCCTGCCAGCGTATTCGTTGTAACTTGACCATCGCCAATCTTCCGGGCGACTGACCAAACCGGCCCGCACCGGGTTGAGGTGAATGTATTCCACTTTTTCGTTGTATTCCTTGACGGTGCGCAGGGCGCGGTCGAAGAACCTGGGTTGCCACAGTTCGCCCTCGGCGCCCCGGAACTGGTTGACCGCGCTCATCGAGCTCTGCTTCACCGACTTCATGGCCAGTGAAATCGTTACCGGATACACCGGCGCGCAAATGCAGTGCCAGTGGTCGGGGAGAAAGACCCAAGCTGTCAGGTGAAAAGGGTGCAGTGCCCGCGCTCGGTTGAAGGCTCTCGCCAATAGGGGGAAATCAGGCTCGATGAATTTCTCTCGCCGCCTGAGCAGGCGCACGACGACAAAGAAATATCGATCGGAAAGAAAGGGACGGCGGAGGTTCGACACCGCGCTAGAATACGGCACGGTGGCGATGAGAGCTATGGTAAAGACGCGGACCGCAAAATCGGCGGTCCGCGCTACCTGCTTGGTTCAATTTCCAGCGGGCGCTGCGAAAGGTTCGCCTCCGAGTTTGCGAAGAAGGTCCGGGAGTTGCTGGCTGAAAGCCGAGCGAGCCAGAACGAGGTCGCAGCCTGCGGCGCGGCCTGCGGCGATGAGGTCCGACTGCACGTGGGAAACGAACCCCACGATCGGAATAGGGTTCGTGGCCGGGTCGGCCTTGAGACTCTGAACCCATTTCACAACGGGCAGCGTGCGGGAGTTGAGGTCGAGCAGGATGGCCTGTGGCTGGGCTTGGGCGATGGAAGTGACTGTGGGGAGCGAGTTGCCTGCGATGACCGCGAGGCCAACCGCTCTTGCCGCCTCTTGAATCTTCGCGAGAAAAATGAGGTCTTCGACCATGACGACTATAGTTGCTGCCACACACTCACCCTGCAATTCCCTCTCGTCAAAGGCGAGAGCTACACCCCGCGCGATTCAGCCGGACGTAAGGCGCAACCGCCATACTGTCATCCCAATATACGTCAGGTGAGGTTAGCGAGGCGAGGGTATAAAGAAATGCCCTGACGGCTGCCGCGCGAGGCGGTTGGAATGATATCTGTCCAACCGGAAGCGCAGGGCGCATGCCGGCCGATGCGGTGTGCCCTGCCGGTCAAGGCAACCATTTCCCCCTTCTTGCCCTCTGGATACAATAAAGGTGCGGTCAGGCAAGCAACAGGAAAGCGGCGCAGCTAACCCGGGAACGAATTCAGTAACCCCAAGATTTCGAGGGGGGTCTCATATACTTATGAACTCTGAACCCATTCCAAACGAATCCAAGACCGGGGGCAAGTCGGTGCGACTGGTCAGGCCCTCGATCGTTGTATTGTGCGGTCCCGCGGCCTGCGGGAAATCCCATTTTGCCGAGCGCCACTTTCGGCCCACTCAAATTGTCTCTTCGGATTGGGCCCGCGCCCGTGTCTGTGATGACGATCGCGACCAGCGTTTCAATGCGCAGGCCTTTGCGTTGGTGCATTTCCTGGTCGAACAGCGCCTCATGCTGAATCGCCTTTGCGTGGTGGACTCGACGGCGTTGACCGGCCCGGCGCGCAGGGAACTGGTCGACTTGGCAAAGAAACACCAGGTGCCGGCTGTGGCGATGGTCTTCAATGTGCCCCTGGAAACGTGCGTCGAGCGCGACCAGAAACGCGAGCGCTCCGTGGGGCGGGCGGTCATCGAGCGCCATCACCAGGCTTTTGAGCTGGCCAAAGCCACCCTGCGCCAGGANNTTGAAATCATCTTCCGCCCTGTGGCGCGCCCGGCCCAGCGTCCGCCCAGGCCCGAACCCGGAAACGCGCGACGGCCCGAGCGGCCGGTTACACTCGCAGGGCCCCGAATCGACGCACCTGCGGTTGCTGGTTCTCCCCCGCGCACCGCGCCCGTCCTGCGGCCAGCGCAGCCTGCGGCAGCCCCTCGGTCGGTTGCGGCGCCCCTGCCTGCAACCTCTAACCCCGCGAGGCCTCCCGCCGCCGCTTCGGACACAAAGCCCGAAGTTGCGCCCGCGCCTGCCGCCCCTTCACCCCGTCCTCCGGAAACGCCCCCCACAGGCGGAGAATAGCGCGCGACGGGGGCGCCCTGCCACTGCCTCGAGTCGCTTCAAGGGTGGCGCACCAGCCATAAGCTTATTCAGGATTAGTGGGGATGTCGACCTCTGGCGCCAAGTCACCGGTCGGGCCGGCCGGTCAGCCGGTCGTAGACGGTCCGGGCGTTGGTCGAGCCCAGTGATTCGTTGTAGAGGCTGCGTTGGCCCAGGATGTAACGCACTTCCTCGTCGAAGCGATGCAGGATTTCAAGGTCCACCTTGCGGATGGGGAAGCGCTTCTCGCCGGGTTTCGAATACCAGAACTTTTGATAGCCGCGGTCCTCAAGTTGGCAGTTGACGCCCCGTACGACGAAATACGGGGGCCCGGAGCGCACCCAGCGCCCCTCCTGGCGTTCGAGATGGCAAACACAGCCCGACTTCTTCAGTTCGAGCCTTCCGGGTTGTGGCTCGGCCATTACGAAACCCGCTTGCTCAAACTGCCTCCGGAGGTCTTGCGCGCTTGCGATTTCAGTTGCCATGTATAGTTCCCATCTGCCTTTTGGTAGCGCTGGGTCAGTCGAACTCCATGCCTGCTGTCTTGGCGTCGTACCCAGCCCCCGGCGCCTATTCCCCGTGGCGGTCTCCGCCGTCGGCTGACCTCTCTTGAAGCCAAACCCGACAAGGGGAAATCTATCGTATTGATGGCAAGAAGCGCAAGGGCAGCAGAAAGTGGAGAATTGGAAAGGTACTGGTTTTCTTCATAACTCCTACAAGCCAGTTGAATTACAACGGAACGGCGTTGTGGATTTGGTGGATCGGGCAAGGCTCGGTACAATAGCTGTGCCCGGCGAGTAAACCATCGAGAGGCTTTTGATTTGTGTCAGGCGGGCCATGGCTCTAAAACTTGGGCATGAGCAACGGGAAGCCATCCGGCAGCACAGTGTGCGGGACTATCCCAACGAGTGCTGCGGCGTGTTGCTGGGGAAAGTGGAAGGAGACGCGAAGCACGTGGCGGAGGTCGTGGCGCTCAGAAACTTGCGGCATGATCCCAGCCGCGCGCAGGAACTTTTGCCGGTGGACGATCCGGGCAGGGAAACGGAGCGTAACCGATTCCTGATCGATCCGCTCGACCAGTTGGCTGTGGAGAAGGATGCGCGGGCCCGTGGGCTTGAGGTGCTGGGCTACTATCACTCCCACCCCGACCATCCGGCCCGGCCCTCAGATTATGATCGCGTGCACGCCTGGCCGCGGTACTCCTATGTTATAATAGCGATTGAACGTGGCGCACCGAAAGATTTAACAGCTTGGGTCGTGGCGGAAGATCGGTCGACCTTTTATGTGGAGGAAGTTGAGATTACGGGTTGACCCACGCGGTGCACCGCAGGCGCAGGGAAGAATCGGAATCTTATGCGCTTAGAATGCATCCAATAAGTTCAGGCTGAAAGGCTTGTGGCTGCGAGGCCGTTTGAAGACGTATCTCGAGGAGAAGGAATGCCGGTCAAGGTAATCACCCCGACGTCGTCCATCGCCGGCAGCACGGTCCTGCGCTGCATCTGTACTTAGCCTGGGTTCCCATCCGCTGCGGCGGGTGGTGGATCCCGGGCGCATCCCACCCGAAACCCCAACGTTACAACTTCGGAAGACTCGTGGGCCCGGGCCTCCTGCTTGAGGGTGGTTTCGTCTGGTCCCGAGGAGTCACTGGAATTTCCGGGGGAAGGATTGGAAATGAGTGCAGCGCTGCAGGAAGGTCTGAAGAAGCGATGGACCTGTTCCGAGACGCGCCCAGTCAATCTCTCGCCGCACGTCTGAACGTCAAGCGGATGACCACAAATTAAACAGGAGGCAAGTTAATGGCAAACACTTTTGCAGACAACGCAGCCAGTATTGGCCGAACTCCCCTGGTGCGGCTCAACCGCCTTACGGCTGGAACACAGGCCACGGTGCTGGCCAAAATCGAGGGCCGTGGCCCCGCGTACTCCGTGAAGGACCGAATCGGCGCCGCAATGATTTGGGACGCCGAGAAGCGCGGTATCTTGAAGCCGGGAATTGAAATTATCGAGCCTACCAGCGGCAACACGGGAATCGCGCTCGCTTACGTCGCCGCCGCGCGCGGTTACAAGCTGACACTTACCATGCCGGAAACCATGTCGCTGGAGCGCCGGCGCGTGCTGGCGGCCTTCGGGGCAAAGGTGGTGTTAACCCCCGGATCGGAAGGTATGCCGGGCGCCATCAAGCGCGCCACGGAGATTGCCCACTCTGACCCAGGACACTATTTCCTTCCGCAGCAATTTGAGAATCCCGCGAATCCTGAGATCCACGAGAAAACCACCGGCCCGGAGATTTGGGATGATACGGATGG
>PMYF01000351.1:6550-11926 GCA_003171295.1 Acidobacteriota bacterium
GGTGTCGAATGAGGAGGCTATCGAATTCGCTCTGCGCCTGACCCGCGAGGAGGGAATCTTGAGCGGCATCTCCTGCGGGGCCGCGGCCGCTGTCGCCGTCCGCTTGGCGAAGCAGAAAGAATTCGCCGGCAAAACGATTGTCACGGTCTTGCCGGATTCCGGCGAGCGCTACATTTCCACGATACTTTTTGAGGGGATCGGATAACTTGGCACGCTCGCACCGCAGAGGCGCCGAGGCCCAGAGAAAGAGCCCTTTCTCTGCGATTCTCTGCGCCTCTGCGCCTTCGCGGCGACCAGCTTAGGGAGGTTCCAGTATGAGTGCCGATGATATGAAGTGCCTCGCGCAGGAGTTCCGGACGGCCCTTGACGCGCGCCTGGCAGGGGACGACCACAGCGAATTCCAGTTGCCGAATCGCGAGACCGTGGCGCTGATCTCCCGTCGCTACTTGGAAACCCTATTTCCTATTCACTTCCTCAGCGGAGATCCCGAAGCGCTGGGGACACAGGCCGAGTCCTACCTGCAGGAGACTAAAACCTTGTTGGCGAGCCAGATCTGTAGTGCCGTGCGTTTTGACTGCCGCCGGAGCGGCAAGCCCGCGCCCGCCGACCTCGGGCCTTGCGCGGACGAGGTGCTGGAGAACTTGTTCGGGCAGTTGCCGGACCTGGCGCGCCTGCTTGCCTCCGACATCGAAGCGGCGTTCCACAACGATCCCGCGGCCTCCAGTGGCGAGGAAATCCTTTTGGCCTACCCGTGCGTTGAGGCCATTACCGTGCAGCGACTCGCGCACCGGCTGTACCTTCTCGATGTGCCGTTCATTCCGCGCATGATGACTGAGGTAGCGCACAGCCACACGGGCATTGACATCCATCCGGGCGCGGCCATCGGCGAGTCTTTTTTCATCGATCATGGCACCGGTGTGGTGATCGGTGAGACCTCCATCATCGGGAACAAGGTGACGCTCTACCACGGCGTAACCCTGGGCGCCTTCAACCCTTTGTCCAAGGATGAGGAGGGTCTGCTGCGGCGCGGGCACGAAAACAAAAGGCACCCTGAGCTAGAGGACCATGTCACTGTATATCCCAACGCCACCATTTTGGGGGGCAAGACGCGCATTGGCCACCACAGCGTCATCGGCGGCAACGTCTGGCTGACCCACTCCGTGGCACCCTATAGCCGGGTAATCCTCAAAGAGCCGGATCTGGTGATCCTGAACGGCGTATCTGCCCCTTATATCGGTTGGGGGCTGTAAAGGCGATTTGTAGCGGGCGCAAACCGTCATGCCGGCAGTGACAGCGCGCCACCGCTTTCCTTGTCTTTGTCTCTGCATGTCTGTCCTTTCCTCTGCCGCGATCATCGGCTAGACTGATAAATCTTGCTTTTGGATATCCCCAAGGATGAATAATAGTGGCGCGTCTTCTTTCACCGATGGCGTGCCAGTGAATTCGCGCTGAACAACGGAGGTGTTTATGGCTTTGAAGGTTGGAGATATGGCGCCGGATTTCAACATTGCTTGCACCACGGGCGAGTTGCAAGGAGAGTTTGAGCTATCCAGCCACCGCGGCAAGAATATCGTGCTTGCGTTTTACCCCCTTGATTTCACCCCGGTTTGACAGAATGAACTGTCGGCATTCCAGGCGGACCTCGCCAAGTTTGCCGGCTTGAACGCCCAGGTCGTGGGCGTCTCGACCGATTCGGTGTTTTCTCACATTGCCTTCCAGAAACAAATGGGCGGGCTGAAATTTCCACTCGCCACGGACCGCTGGCCCTATGCCGAGACGGCGGCAAGTTATGGGATTTTTCCGCCGACCAAGCACCAGGTTCCATTCATTCAGGACCGCGCGATCTTCATCATTGACAAGCAAGGTAAGATCGCGTGGTCGAAGATTTACGAGCTGAGACAACAACCGGAAAATTCTGAGATTCTGGCGGAATTGAAAAAACTTGCTTGAGGGGGAAGTCGAAGGAGTTGGAGAGTCAAGAAGCCACAAGGCAAAGGGCCAGGATTGGGCAACTCCCTCTGGAGAGCTGATTGCCGGGTGCCGCGGGCGGACGGCTTGAGGCCACAGACCACGGACGGCGGCCAACTCGCCTGCCGCATTACCTCGGTACCCCGCCCTGTACTATGATCATGTTAGCCAGCGAAATGCGCGGAGGTGATTGCCGATGCGCCCGGGTTTTTTCGGTCTTTTGGTAATCCTTATCGTCACACCGGTGCTTGCGCAGCAGCCTGCGCCGGCGCAACGGCCCAACGAGCTCGTGGTGGGGAAACTCCTCTATGTTGCCCCCATGCCCGCGGGCTTGAAAGACTGGATTATTGACTATCTCCGCCCGTGGGGGAAATACGAGATCACGGGGAACCCGGAGGGTGTGGACTTGGTCCTGAAATCTTACAAGCCCGAAACGGAAACCGAATGGGAGAACCGCGACGGGATTCCCGTGCCCAAGGGTGAGGGCCGGCGAACGCCCCTGTCTCGGAAAAAGCGGGAGGATTTGCCGGCTGTCTCTTTTTCGGTCGTCGACTGGGTGACGAACGAGCCGGTTTGGCAGGCGGATGTTCTGGATCGCAAGCAGAAGAAGGATGAGCCAGATCCTCCGGCCGGTCCACACACAAAGATTTTCGCGCGCGACATGAGCCCCGACCAGATCGCCCATCGCGTGGCGACGAAGTTGCGGGAGTACGTCACGAAACTCGAGAAGGGGGAAGGCGCACAGCCATAGGATCATGAGAGTTGCCATCACCGGTGCTGCCGGACTTTTCGGACAAGGGCTGGTCGCAGCCTTCTCCACGCGATATGAGGTGGTTCCCCTGACGCGGGCCGACGCAGATATCACCAACGCGGAGGCCTTGCTAGCTGTCTTGGAGCGGGTGCGACCGGAGCTCGTCGTGCACCCTGCCGGCATTCCTGACCTTGATATCTGCGAAGCCGACCCGGCCCGAGGATTCCTGGTAAATTGCCAAGGTACCCGGAACGTGGTGGAAGCCGCGCGCCGGGTGGGAGCGGGCATTGCGTATATTTCTACGGATGCCGTCTTTGATGGGAAGAAGCTGGCGCCTTACCTCGAGACCGATGAACCCCGGCCCCTCACGGTTTATGGGAAGACCAAGTTGCAGGCCGAGCAGGCGGTGAAAACCTGGGCGAAGCACTGGATCTTCCGTGTGCCCGTGTTATTCGGTCCGGGAAAAACCAATTTTGTGGAGAAGGGTTTGCGCAAGATTGCCTCAGGCGGTGAATATGTGGTGGGGAATGACCAGTGGGGTTGCGCCACGCACACCGTGGACGCGGGAATGAAAATCATGGAGGTCGTGGAAAAAGGCCCCTGCGGGCTTTACCATCTGTCGAATCAGGGATCGTGCAGCCGCTTCGAGTTGGCGCGCCTGGCCGCCCAACTCGCCGGTCTCGATCCGGAAAAAGTCGTGGGGGTGCCCGACGCCATGCTGCGCCGGCGAACGCCCCGGCTCAAATACGCTGTGATGGAAATGGGCGCGCTACGGCAGGCGGGGTTTGCATTGCCGAGGCCCTGGCAGGAATCGTTGGCTGACTATGTCCGCACGGTTCTAAAGTAGGGGCAGACGTGAGGACGCTGCCGGCCTAGGGAGAAGAGCCGGCTTGTGAAGCGGCGAAACCCAGGAGAGTCCGCAGGCGCTCCCAGAGTTCCGAGACGACGCGACTACGTGGAACGTGAGGGAGGGCGCAGCGCTCCAGCATGGCGAGCGTGTCGGGGTCGGCGACCTCTCCGGTAATGACCAGGACGCGCCCCACCAGGCTGGGTCGGAGTGCGGTGATGGCTGATACCATCTGATCGGCGGGCGGCAGGTTGGCGGCTCGCAGGTCCAGGAGGACGGCATCGAAGCAATCCTGGCGAATCATGGAAAGGGCTTGACGAGCGTCGTAGGCAATTTGACCATCGCAGCCGAGTCCTGCCAGGAGCACATAGAGGACGTTCCGGATCGACGGTTCATCCTCAACTATCAATACTTTTCGGCGCGGAGGTGCTGAGGCCACGAGGATCTCACATACTGCGAGTTCTCACAGGCGAGTCAGCCTGTGGGGAGGAACTTCCCACTACCCGACGATCGACCGGTCGACAGTAGTCTGGCGGCGTCCCGGGCAAAAGTCAAGCCCTTCGCAACGGTTGCGGTTCGAGGGGGCCATCTTCATGGCTTGGCTCAGGGGGCGAGGCACTAGCCTGCGTCGCCATTGGAAAACTCGCTGTCGTGCCCGGGAAGGATGCGTCCCGTCATGGCTAGAATGCGGGCCCGGTCGTGCTGGAACTGCTCCCGATTATGCGGGATCATAGTGAAAACACTCTCATCGTGCTCGCGGGTGAGCAAAGCGTCTCCGGCAATGACGGTTGGCTGATCACCATTGTGAACGATCACCGATGCATGGCCGGGCACATGGCCGGAAGTCAGCAAGAACTCCAGGTCGTCCGGCAAGGGATGAGTTTCAATCCAGCGAAAGCGTGAGGGGTCGCCAAGGCGCTTGCGGTCCCACCAGCGCAAGGCGCAACGCCGTAGCGCTGCTTTCAGGGGCTGGGCCTTTGTGTAATCACCCACTTGCGGGTAGTACTTCGGAATCAGCCGTTCCCAATTCTGCTCGTCCTGTAGGTCGGAATAAACCGCACAGCACCACTCGTAGGACTGCTGCGACCCATAGATCTCGGCCGCGGGGAACAGAAAGTTGTTCAGAACATGGTCAACATGGAAGTGCGTGTTGATGACCATGCGGATATCCGAGGGATGGAGTTGGCGCTTCTCGAGGGCTTCGATCAGGCGGTAGGCCTCGTGCGGCATGCCGGTGTCGACAATGATGTGATGGCTGGCGTTCGAGAGTAAGGCGCAAGTTGCGCCTCGCCAGTCGCCAGTTAGGAGCACGTCCGTTTTCCAAGAGTGGTCCTTCATGGGCAACTGCTTAAGTTGAAACCTTCCTCCGGCGGAGTCGACTTTCTCTATGTCGGGGAGCACTTCTGAGTCCAAAATTAAAACCTGTTCGCCGCGGCTGTAGCATTTGCCTGGCGAAAACGCACAAACCCCCTTTTCGCAGGAGCTCCCATCACGTCCCGGTACACAGAAGGACCACCCCCCCAGGAGGTTCTGCCGGCGGGGTCCCTGTTTCCCGGCACTCCCACCCGGCTGTCCTAACTATTCGGTGCAAAGCCCCGTTTCATATTCTACCATCCAAATCAAGTTTCGGGCAGCAAGGTGCCGGCCAGTTGCTTCAGGCCCGAGCCGGAGGTGGGCATTTTGCCTCCTTCTTTGGGTCTTTCAATCCAGCTTTCATCCCCTGAATTGAATTACGCGCCGCCTTATTAGGCTGCGGAAAAACTCGTCAGGACTGTCATTCTGAGCCCGGATAGCCGAAAGCGGCTATCCG
>PMYF01000353.1 GCA_003171295.1 Acidobacteriota bacterium
AGCGCAGGGCCCGCGGTCCGGCCCCTTCGCTCTGTTCAGGGCAGGCTCTGCGGCTTTTCCAGCGGCGCGGGCACTGGCCGGGCCGCAAACAAGGCAATCTGGATTTCCCTTGGGTGGGGATTCCGGATTTCGCGGGCAGGATGCCCGGGCTACGAACCTGGCCCCGCCGCTGTAGCGCTGACCTTTAGGTCAGCACGAAATGGCCTCCCCCCGCAAGTGCCGACCTGAAGGTCGGCGCTACATGAGCCAAACCCCAGGCGCGGTGGAAGAGCCGCCGCGATAAATCGGGGCGCTACATCTTTTTCCAGCCGCGCAGGTCCCCACCTTCACAACTCAGGGCTTACAAATCCAGTTCCCTATTGTCACCCTGGCGCCGCCGCCTCGCGGTACAATAGCGCGGGTCAAGGGAGGGGAACATGTCCGAAATGATCATTCGTCCGACGATGAAGTTCATATACATGGGCTACACGGTCGTGTTTCTGATCGTGGTGGCTTCAGTCATTGCGATGATGCGCGTGCAATGGCCGCCCTGGGTTCCGTCGCCCTGGCAACCTTGGATTCCCTGGTTGCCCGTGCTCCTTCTGCTCTGGCCGGTCGAACGCCATCTCCGCAACCGCCTGACCAAGATGACGATCATGGATGACCGGCTGCGGTACGAAAGGGGCCTTATGGGCAGGACCACGCGCACCATCCTGATCTCGCGAGTGCAGGATGTGACAGTGCATCAGCGGGTCGGCCAAAGGATTTTCGGAACGGGCGATCTTTCGATTGAGACAGCGGGCGAGGCGAGCCGGGAGACAATTTCCCAAATCGACCGGCCACAGGAAATCGCGGACCACATCAACGAACGCTCTCAGGGGGGACATTCAAAAGACCAACTCACCTGACAGCGCGTAGCCACGGCACGGTGGAAGCTCCGCCCGCCGTGGCGGGCGGGAAAGCGAGCTTGGTGCACCATCATTGCGGCAGTCTCTCCGCGAGGTATAGGGCGTGCGTGTTGCGAACTGCCGAGACCACGAGTTTCAACGCCATGCCGGCAATGGCGATAATCCCGCCCACATCGAACAGTCGAAAGACCCCGATGACTCCCAAATGAACCCAGGGCCCGTGCAGGAGGTAAACCGTCCCGATGGCCAGGATGATGCGCAGCTCGGTAGGGCCAATTCTCAGGAACGAAAGATGAAATACCTGCCGTACGTGAGTGGCCAGAAACTCCTCGGCCGCCACCATCAGGTAGGCGGCGAGCATCCCCAGCGCAATAAGCGGGCTCATGTAGCCCGAGAGGGCCAGGCCGGCCAGGAGAACGAGGGTACCCATCAGATCGAGCACATGATCGACATAGAAGCCATACCTCGGCCGTTGCTGATTCCGGACCCTCGCCAGGGTGCCGTCCAGACTGTCTCCAAACCAGTTAACCCCCAAAGCCAGGACGACGAGGAGCAAGGCCAGCGGGTTGCGGTTGGCTAGCCAGTAGGCTATTCCAGCCAGGAGCATGGCGGCGAATCCCAGCAGGGTCAAGTGGTCCGAACTAACCCAGCGGGGAAGGCGTTTGGCCATCCACACCAAGGCCTTTTTCTCGACCGCCGCCAGGACGCTCCCGTGCTCGCGCAGGTGCATGGAATTGGCTTCAGTCACCATCTCTCTACGCTCCTCTCTATCCTCCGTGGTGTCAGTGGCCTCCCGGTCAGGTTGCCGCCCGTCGGGCCACACCCCGCCTAGGGTTTGAGCAGGTGCACGCCCATTCCCGGGAAACCGTTAAGCGCTTGATAATCCTGGATTTGAGGGGATTGTAAGGGATGGCCGTGGCGCTGCGTTTGGAGGGGTATGCTGTCAGTGCAGGCTTCTGCTGACAGTTTACGCCGGAATCTTCAGTTTGCTTCCCTGACTCCTCGGTCGGTAGCGCAGGGCCCGCGGTCCGGCCCTGCGGCCATTCCAGCGGCGCGGGTACGTGCCGCGCCGCTTAGTTCCGGGGTGTTATCGAGGTCTTCTGCGGTTCTCGTTCCGGGTCCAAGTCTTGTAGACCTCGACTTTGGCTCCCTTGAACGGCTCCGTGCGCGCGAGCAGTTCTGCCTGTTCCTGTTCGGTCATCGGCTTGAACGTCTTGGCAAGGTAGGCGTTGTGGTTGAGGAATTCCATCTTTTCGCAGCCACTGACGGCCACGCTGACAGGCTGACTCCAGACCCAGCGCAGGGCGTCTTCCACGGAGGCGACTTTCTGCTTGTAGATGTTCCCGAAGGCCATGGTCTTCATGGCGATGACGCCGGTGTTGTGCTTTACGGCTTCCTCCACGGTAATGTGGCGGAAATTCTCGAAGTGGGGATCGACGCAATTGAGCGCCATCTGAACCGTATCGAAGGGATACCGCCGGATGGCTTCCTGCTGGGTGATGGCGCCCAGGTGGCCGGTTAATCCCACAAAACGGATCTTGCCCGCTTGCTTGGCTTTTTCTGCGGCCTCAATGGCTCCGCCGGGCGCGAGGATTTTGTCGAGTTCATCAATAGTAAAGACACCGTGGAACTGCCACACGTCGAGGTAATCGGTTTGCAGGCTCCGCAGGCTGATGTCGAGCGTCTCCATGGCGGTCTTCGCGTCGCGATCGTCCACCTTGGTCATCAGCACGACTTTGTCCCGCCGCCCCACGAGCGCCTTGCCCATGCGTTCCTCGGCCACGCCCACGGCGTAACAGTCCGCGTTGTCGAAGAAGTTGATGCCGAGATCGAGGGCTCGATGCATCAGGGCGATGGAATCCGCTTCCTTTTCGTGCAAGGTGGCGTGATAGCCGCCCAGCCCCAGGATGCCTACCTGCAAGCCCGTGCGGCCAAGCGTGCGGATGGGCATGGGACCTGCTTCTTCCGCCGCCTGGGCCAGGTTCCACCCAAACTCGTGGAGCGCCGCGGCCAAGCCCATGGCCGCCGCCGCCCTTATAAAATCGCGCCGATCAAGGTTTCCCATCGCTAGCTTACTCCTCTCCCCAGGCTGCGCGAATTATGAGGGCGCGCGCAGCGCCGGTCAAGCGCGCGCGGGCTGTCACGCTGTGGCGATCAGGGCGGCTTCTTCCAATCCCAATTCGCGGATGGAAATCTCGCGCATCTTAAATTTCTGGGTTTTGCCGTTGACGGTTACCGGGAAGGCATCGACGAACTTGACGTAGCGGGGAACTTTGAAATGGGCGATGCGGCCTTTGCAGAAGTCCCGAATTTCTTCGGCGGAGGAGGCGGAGCCGGGCTTGAGTTTCACCCAGGCCATGACCTGCTCGCCGTATTTGCGGTCGGGGATTCCGATGACCTGCACCTCGCTAATCGCTGGGAAGGTATACAGATACTCTTCAATATCGCGGGGATAAATGTTCTCGCCGCCGCGGATGATGAGGTCCTTCAAGCGTCCCGTAATCTTGCAATAGTCTTTTTCGTCCATGGTGACGAGGTCGCCCGAGTGCAGCCAGCCGCCCGCGTCGATGGCCCTTCCCGTGGCCTCGGGGTTCTGGTAATAGCCCTTCATGACCGCGTAGCCGCGCGCGCACAGTTCGCCCGGCGCGCCGCGGGGAACGATGTGGCCGGTGCGGGTGTCGACGATCTTGATTTCGGTATGGGCCATGGGCCTGCCCACGGTCGTCACGCGCAGCTCCAGGGGATCGTCCGGAGTGGTCTGGGTTACCCCTGGCGAGGTTTCGGTAAGGCCATAGACGATGGTCAACTCGCGGCAATGCATCTCGTGCACGACGCGCCGCATGACGTCAATTGGGCAGGGCGAGCCGGCCATAATGCCGGTGCGCAGCGAGCTGAGGTCGAATTCCCGGAAGCGCGGATGTTCCAGTTCGGCGATGAACATGGTGGGGACGCCGTGCACGGCCGTGCAGCGCTCCTCCCCGATAGCCTGGAGGGTGGCCAGCGCGTCGAAGTATTCCGCCGGGATCACCATGGCCGCGCCGTGGGCCACGCACACCATGTTGCCCAGCACCATGCCGAAGCAATGGTAAAACGGCACGGGAATGCAGAGCTTATCTTCGCAGGTGAAGCGCATGCCCTGGCCGATCAGCAGGCCGTTGTTCACGATGTTGTGATGGCTCAGGACGGCGCCCTTGGGGGAGCCCGTGGTGCCGGAGGTGTACTGGATGTTGATGGGGTCGTCAAAATCCAGGGTCGCGGCGCGGGCGCGCAAGGCGTCGGCGGGAACGCCCTCGCCCATTTTCAGCAGGTCGTCCCAGGGCAACATGCTGGCGGGCGCCTGATCTCCAATGAAGATCAGGTTGCGCAAGTGCGGCAGGCTGGCTGATTCGAGCGCTCCCGGGGCGCTCTGGGCGGCCTCGGGGCAGATCTGGAAAAGGATGGAACGATAGTCACTGCGGCGAAAGCCCCGCGTCATGAGGAGCGTGGAACAGGCGGATTGCCGCAGGGCATGTTCGAACTCGACCGTGCCATATGCCGGGTTGAGGTTCACCAGTAGGGCGCCCAGCTTGGCCACCGCGAACTCCGTGATGACCCACTCGGCATAATTCGTGGCCCAAATCCCTACCCGGTCGCCTTTCTCGACGCCGAGTCGCAGAAGTCCCCTCGCAGCGCGCTCGACCTCGCACAGGAATTCCCGATACGTGTAACGACGGTTCTGGTGCCGAACAATCAGGGCAGGCCGCTCCGGGTAAAGCGCGGCGGTCTGGTCCAGCAATTCTCCTACGCACATCCCCGCGAGAGGCGAGTTACTTACGCCCTGGCTGTAACTAAGCTGGCTCACCGCCTGCTGCTCATCCTTCATCCCTGCCCCCGCGGTTAGTATGGTCCCCTCCGAAATTCCGTAGTATCCAAGGCAGAAGGGTTGGATGTCAAGCCTGTAACGAACGCACGGGGTTTAGGTACGAGTCATTTCCCAAGGCGTCACTCGGAAAAATCACGGAGGCGCAAATCGCGAATTGCCTTTGGGCCGCCGCGTATGGGGAGGCGCTGCCCTCAGGGGGAACCTCCCCCGCGTTCAGACCCGGTGGTAGGCAGGTACTGGTGTCATTTGCGAGACACGGGCGCTTCCAGGTGCAGTCATTCCCGCGAANNGAAAGCGGGAATCTACTCCGCCAACCATTGGATATGCGCCGCCGACGGACTGGATTCCCGCTTTCGCGGGAATGACTAGTGTTTCGAAAGGGATCCCTTTCCAAATGACACCAGCACCCGGTAGCAGGAAGGCCCCTGAAGTCCTCCCGGTTGATGCCAACCGGTTTCTGGCTCCGAACAGTCCAATCCCACAAGCAAACACTCGGGTGGCAAGCCAGTATGTGGAGAGCCTCGCAAAGCACTGAAATTGTGGGGTTTGAGGCAAGTGAACAATTGGCACAGGAGTTGCGTACTACAGGTGGGATGTGGTTATCCGCCGGCTCGGATAAGGGATATTTCCATGGTGGACTGGAAGATCGGCAGCCCGGCTCATTTCGTGATTACGCGAGCGCCACACCGGTTCCACGCTTCAACATCCGAGTTTTGGCCAGCCATGGCGCATGGGCTCGATGACCTGATGGATCAATGACCCGATTACCTGATGACGTGCTGCGAGGAAGAACATGAACACCCTACTCCAAGATGTGCGTTACGGCCTGCGGATGCTGGCGAACAATCCCGGCTTTACGGCGGTGGCCTTGCTGGCGCTGGCGCTGGGAATTGGCGCTAATACCGCTATCTTCAGCGTGGTGAACGGCGTGCTTCTGCGGCCGCTGCCTTACCCGGAGCCCGGGCGGCTGATGATGCTCTATGAGCGTACGAAGGATTTCGGCCGAAACCCCGTCGCCTACCCGAACTTCCTCGATTGGCGCCGCGAGCAACGCTCGTTCACAGACATCGCGGCCTTCCGCGGTGATGGCCTCAACTTTACGGGTTCAGGGCAGCCGGAACATCTCAAGGTCGAGTATGTCACGGCGACCCTCTTCCCAGTCCTCGGTGTGAACCCTTTTCTGGGGCGCAACTTTCTGCCTCTAGAAGATCGGGAAGGTGCTGCCGGCGCCGTCATGCTCAGTTATGGCCTGTGGAAGAGGCGATTCGGGGGCGACCCCAGCATCCTCGGCAAGACTATTACTCTGAATGCCAAAATCTGCACGGTGGTGGGGGTTTTGCCCGCGGACTTCCGATTCCGCGAGGAGGGTGCTGTTTATGTTCCACTCGAGCAATGGAACTCCGTTGAGCTGCGCAACCGGCAAGTGCACGCGGGGCTGCGCGCGGTGGGGCGGCTGAAACCCGGTGTAACCGTGGCAGCGGCGCAAGCGGAAATGGACTCCCTGGGCAAAGTGCTTGCCCAACAGTACCCGAAGACGAATGCGGGGCGCGGGATCTCGGTAGTCGAGATGAAAGGTGACGAGGTGGGTTCCATCCGGCCCACGCTGCTGCTCTTGCTGGGCGCGGTCGGGTTTGTGCTGATTATCGCTTGCGCCAACGTCGCGAACTTGCTCCTGGCGCGCTCCACGGCTCGCGGCCGCGAGTTCGCCATTCGCGCGGCGCTCGGCGCAGACCGTAAACGCGTAATCCGCCAGCTTCTGACGGAGGGCCTTTTGCTGGCGCTGGGGGCCTCCATGTTGGGTTTGCTGCTCGCCTATGGCGGAACTCGCCTCGTCCTGGCCGCGGCGCCGGGCGCCTTGCCGCGCGCCCAGGAGATCGGGCTCGATGCGTACGTGCTGCTCTTTACGCTGGGGATATCGATTCTTACCGGCATCGTTTTTGGCCTCGCCCCGGCCTTCCAAAGTTCGAATGTCCATCCCCAGGAGTCCCTGAAGGAAGGCACCCGTGGCAGCGGGGGAGGGCGTCACCGGGTGGAGGGAGTATTTGTGGTCGTCGAGGTAGGACTTGCCGTCGTCCTGCTAGCAGGCGCAGCATTGATGATGCAAAGCATCTGGAGGCTTTGGCGAGTGGACCCGAAATTCAACCCCCGCAACGTTTTGACCTCGGAGGTGGCGCTGTCGCCAAGCGTCATGTCCAGTCCCAAAGCCATCCGTCTTGCTTACCAGCAGTTGCTCGACCGCGTGGCGGGCATCCCGGGCGTCCAGTCGGCTGCCATTTCGCAGATGGTTCCGCTCGGTGAGCGCGATAGTTCAATCAGCTACTGGCTGGGCGCCGCGGCGCAGCCCCCAGAAGATCAGATGTCCTCGGCGGTGTTCAACATTGTAACTCCCGACTATCTCCGGGTGATGGGCATCCCGTTGTTAGCGGGACGATTCTTCACAAACCGGGACACCACCACTTCGGCCCCCATGGTCGTGATCGATGACGTCATGGCCAAGCACCTTTTCTCCGGTCAGGAGGCAGTCGGCAAGCAAATTAATATTGTCGTGCTGGGTTCGGTCCAGATCGTTGGAGTCGTTAGGCACGTCAAGCAATGGGGTCTTGATTCCGACGACACGTCCAAGGTCCGAGACCAAATGTACTTTCCCTTCCTGCAAGTACCCGACCCGTTTATGCCGGAGGTCGTCGCGGGCTTGACGCTTTCCGTGCGCACTTCGCCCGATCCCTTAAGCGTAGTCTCTGCCGTGCGGGCACAAGTGGCGGGGCCAACCGAAGACCAGCCCATCTACGGCGTCCAGACCATGGAGCAAGTCATCTCGGGTTCGCTCGCGGAGCGACGCTTCACCATGCTGCTGTTCATCATCTTCGCTTCCACCGCCCTGGTGTTGGCCGCCGTGGGAATCTATGGAGTAATGTCCTATGCGGTGACCCGGCGTACCCATGAACTGGGCGTGCGCATGGCGCTGGGTGCGTCACGCCGGAACGTCCTGCG
>PMYF01000191.1 GCA_003171295.1 Acidobacteriota bacterium
GGCGATGCGCGCGGCGGCAAACTTCGCCTGGGCCAATCGCCAGGGAATCACGCACTTCACGCGCCAGGCCTTCAAACGAATCTTCGGCGAGCAGGAAGAGCTGCGCGTCGTCTACGACATTTGCCACAACATCGCAAAACTCGAACGTCACCGGGTGGAGGGTCGCGAACGCGAGGTGATGGTACACCGCAAGGGCGCCACGCGCGCTTTTCCGCCCGGCCACCGCGACGTTCCGGAAGTCTATCGCCACGTGGGTCAGCCGGTGCTGATTCCGGGCTCGATGGGTACGGCGTCCTATGTGTTGGTCGGCACAGAAGGCGCCATGCAGGAGACCTTCGGTACCACCTGCCACGGCGCGGGCCGCGTGATGAGCCGCACGGCGGCGAAAAAATCCAGCTACGCACAGAACGCCCGGCAGCGCCTTGAAGAGCAAGGCATCATCGTGCGCGCTGAATCGCGCGACGGGATTACAGAAGAGATTCCGGAAGCTTACAAAGATGTGGACGCGGTAGTCGACGTGGTCCACAACGCCGGCCTTGCGCGCCGCGTGGCCCGGCTGAAACCCATGGGGGTCATCAAGGGGTAGGCGCACGGAACTCGGGTTAGAGCTNNTGCTGCGCGAGGTAATTCTGAATGCCGATTTGCTCGATGAGGCCAAGCTGTTCTTCCAGGTAATCCACGTGCTCTTCTTCGTCGGCCAGGATTTTCTGAAGCAAGTCGGCGGACGCCTGGTCGCCGGCCTTGCGGCAGACGGCGATGCCGGCATTGTACTCGGCCACGGCGTTTTTCTCGAGCGCCAGGTCATTTTCGAACTGCTGCTTCACGTCCTTGCCCACTACCAGCTTCGGCATATCGTTCAGGTTGGGCGTGCCATCCAGAAAGAGAATATGTTCGATGAGCTTCTCGGCGTGCTTCATCTCGTTGATGGACTCTTTCTTGGTATGGCCGCTTAGCTTCTTATAGCCCCAGTTCTCGCACATCTCAGCGTGGATGAAATACTCGCTGATGGCCCCGAGTTCTTCCTTCAGCATTTTGGCCAGAACTTCGAGGACTTCCGGTTTGCCCTTCATGTTGTCTCCTTCAGTCTGTGAACTGCTTTCGATAGAAGTGAATTAACAGAGATAAAGGGAAAAAACGGATTCGTCAAGTGGAATGCGTGGGCCGGGCAGAATCAGGACTAGGAGGTAGGACCGGAATGGGTCTGTTTCTCGCGCAGGTGGGCAATCAGATTGCGGACGCTCGCAGCAAGCTGGACAACTTCGCCATCCCCCTTCACGTCAAACTCGATTTCATAATTCCCCGCCGCGGCGTGGTCAACCGCTGCTTTCAAATCGGTCAACGGCTTGACGACCTGGCGAGGCAGAGTGAAGCTGACCCAGATGCTCACCAGCAGCGTGAGGAAGGAGATGCTGCCACCTAACCACTCGGCGCGACGCAGCAGGGCGCCCGCGCGGTCGTGGTCATGCTGCACGCGCTCCCAGCTGCGACTTTCGAGATCGTTGGATAGTTCGATGATTTTCTGGCTGGCCGCGCTCAAGTTGCGGGAGGTCTGGTGAAATTCAGGATCTTCCGTCTCCACCGTCGCTGCCACTTCCAAGTCGAAGGAGCCGATGCGGGCGCGCAGCATTTCCAGCAATTGGGCGCGGTTCTGGTGGCCGGAGTGCGCCAGAACTTCGTCCAGGTCTTTCTGGTAAGTCCGCACCACCTGCCGCAGGCTTTCGATGGGCGGCAGATCGCTTTCCCCCAGACGGCTCACGGCCCAGTTGAAGTTCTCCCGGTATAACACAATCTGGGCTTCGAGCTCATCGAAAGTGGACTTTTCCTCCGGCTGTAGGGCTCGGCAGGTCCGCACGGTTTGGTCGACCTGACGCAGGTAATCGCGGTTGGCCTGAATATCGTCAGGGTCGTGCAGCAGGAAGTAGTTGCGCTCCGCTCGCCGGGCGTTGAGCATCTCGATGGTAGCGTGCCCCGCGTTCGTCGCCACGGGAGCATCAACGCTCACGATGCGGTCCACAATCGATCCCATGGCAAAGAGGTAGTAAACCGCCAGGAAGATAACCGGGACCAGAATTAGCCGCACCAGTCCCAGACTGTAAGCCACCTGCCGGCGCAGCGAGGTACCGCGCAATAGAACGATGAGTGGTCTCCGCGATCGCCAGACCATGTATTTAGATTCCTCGGGCGCGGCAGGAGGTGGCGCCGCCCAAGCATGCTTTGTATGAACGCGGAATCTTACTCCAAATTCGAGGCAAGGGGGTGCGAAATCGGTGGGGCGGCACCGGGTTTTGAGACAGCCGCGTAAGGGAAAGGGCTGCGGGCGAGAATGCCCGTGACGGCCGCGGCAGCCGCTATCTGCCCGCGTCGACATGGCGGGAGGATATATACTTCCCGCCATGGTACTGTAATGGGGAGGGAGACGCCCGATGAAGAGATTCTTTCTTGGAATGGTGGTGGGGATAATTCTGGTCCCGGCCGCGGTGATACTCTATCTGACTTCCGGGCATGCTCCGGCAGCCACCGCGGATGCCCCCCTGCCATTCGAAAGACTGATCGCGAAGACCGCTTTGCACGCGAAGATCCGCAAAGAAATGCCCACGAGTGTTCCCATGGAGGCGAATGAGGCTGCGTATTTGGCAGGCGCTCGCGTTTACCGGGAGAATTGCTCGATGTGTCACGGACTGCCGGGCCAAGCAGCTCCGGCCGCGGCCAAGGGCATGTTCCCGCCTCCTCCGCAGCTCCTGCAGAAAGACGAAATGGTCACCGACGACCCACCCGGAGAGACCTTCTGGAAAGCCAAGAATGGGATTCGCCTCACCGGGATGCCAGGCTTCGGCTCCTCACTTTCTACCCAACAGATATGGCAGGTAAGTCTCTTGCTGGCGAACGCAGATAAACTCCCGCCGTCGGTACAGCAGGCGCTCGCTTCTCCTTCGACCGCCGCTCAGGCGCCAAAGTGAATTCCCGCTCGCAGCCAGATCTAAGATAAGGCAGGGGCGTGGCGCCGTGCCCCTAACCACCTCGCCGCGGCGATTTCCCGGGCGGGCAGCGCGAACCGGGGAGGTCCGGCGCTACACGATATCCTCGCGCTTCTCGTCCCAGCGCACGGGACGGCCCTGCCGGTATGAAGCGATGGCCATTTGGCAGGCAACCGCCGACCGGAATCCCAGCTCAAACGGGCAGTTGGGCTGCTTGCGGCTGCGCACGCAGTCGAAGAAATTCTGCATGTGCGTCACCGTCATGTCCCCTCCGCCGACAATATCCGCAGCTTTGACGGACGCGGGCGCCGCCGCGGAGGCCGCGGACGGCTTGCCCTGCGGGGCGTAGCGAACCTGCTCGTTCTCGTCGCGGAATATCGTTCCCTTGTTGCCGAGCACTTCGTCATCGCCCTCGCCAAACAGGTTGTTGCCGAACATGGAGTTCCAATTAAACAGCATCTTCTCCGGCTGGTTCATGGCCACGTCCATGGTGTCGGGAAGCTGCATATCCGGCGAGAGATAGTTGGCGCCACTCATCATGACTTTATTGGGAATCTTGAGATCCAGCAGCTTGTACCAGAATCCCACTTGGTGAACCATGTTCTCAAAAACGTTGCCGCCGGAGTAATCATAGTAGAAGCGCCAATTCATGACGCGGTTGGGGTCGAAGGCATACTCCTTGGCTTCTCCCTGAAAGGCCTTCCAGTTAACGTGCTGCGGGTTGCAATCGGCGGGAATCTTGCGCTTCCAGCCGCCGTAGGGAGCATTACGATAATGATGGGTGTGAAGTTGTGTGATCACCCCCATCTTGTCGGTCGAGAGGTATTCGCGCACCCGCTCCACGGCGGGTCCGCTGGTGGACTGAATGCCGACCTGCACAATGCGCCCCGCACCTTCCAGCGCCTTGCGCATGCGCTTGGCGTGGTCGGGATTAAACGCCATGGTCTTTTCCTGGTAGATGTCCTTGCCCGCCTGGACGGCGGGAACGAAACTCAGCGCGTGCTGGTGCTGCGGAGTGGCAATCAGGACGGCATCAACACTTTTGTCCTCGAGCAGTTGCCGGAGGTCACCGTAAGTCTTGATATTGGGAACAAAACCCTTAACCTCGTCGAGACGGCGAGTGTAAACGTCCGCAACCGCCACGCCCTCCACGTTGGGGCATTGCAGCGCGGCCTTGAAGATTTCCTGCCCGCGCCCGCCGGCTCCGATCAAACCAATGCGGACGCGGTCGTTGGCGCCCAGCACGCGGCCAGCGGGGAATAACCCGTAGGCCGCCAGGGCCGCCGAACCACCGAGCGCATGCTTGATAAAGGTACGTCGACTTGCCATGAAAAGGCTCCTTTCATTCGTCATGATTTCGCAGCGCCTATTCTAACAGGTTGAAAACCCTCTGGGGGGGGCATTCTGCAAGGAGCGCAGCGGCGCCGCAACCTGACTTGAGGGCTCTCTACAACCGCCCACTCCAACCTGCCCATTCGGCTTCCGCCTCTCCCCATTCTGCTCGTTTGGACGTGTCAAGGGGTCAGTTCGACTCGGTTTTGGGTCGGGATTTGCTCATGCCTTCGAGCAAGTGGAAGGAGACGCACATGGGCACCGCAGTAGTCGTGGTCGTTTTGTCGCTTTCTGGCGTTGCCTTGGGCATGACGATCTTCGCGTCAGTCCGGGGGGTGCACGTCTACTTGCGGGCGCGGGGTAAACGTCTTGTGACCTGTCCCGAGACTCATTGTGCTGCGGCCGTGGAACTGGATGCCAAAGGCGCTGGCCTAAAAGCTTTTCGCGGAGGCAGCCACTTCTGCCTCCAAGACTGTTCACGCTGGCCGGAGAAACAGGATTGCGCCCAGGATTGCCTGCAGCAGATCGAAACCCAGGGACAGGGGTGCCTGGTCCGCAACATCGTGGGGTCGTGGTACGACGGCAAGACCTGCTTCTACTGCCACAGGCCGGTGGACAAGGTCGAAGAATGGACCGGCCACCCGCCTGCCCTGCTGGCTCCGGATCGGAAGACGATCATGTGGGGTGAGGTCCCACCCGAGAAGCTGCCCGAAGTCCTCGAGAAATACCAGCCCGTTTGCTGGTCGTGCCACATTGCGGAAACCTTCCGCCGCGTCCATCCCGAGCTCGTCACCGACCGCCCCGCGCGCTGGTAGGTCCGCTTGTCGGGGGCGTCACTGAAAGACCCGGCCTCTATCCCAGAATCGTGGTTTTGCAACCAAGCAACGCCCGCCGCCTATTTGGAAGTCCCCACGTAGCTCACGCGCCAAAGGCAATTGCCGGCGTCGTCGCTGACGAGCAGCGAGCCGTCCGCGGCGACGGCCACTCCCACCGGGCGTCCCCACACTTCGCCGTCGGCGGTCACGAAGCCGGTCAGAAAATCTTGGTACTCCCCGGTGGCACGGCCGTTCTTGAGCGGCACGCGGATCACCTCGTAGCCCGTGCGCACCGCTCGATTCCACGAGCCATGCTCCGCCGCGAAGATCTCGCCGCGGTACTCCGGCGGGAACTGGGCGCCTTCGTAGAACGTCAGCTCGAGCGAGGCATTGTGCGGCTGCAGCAGTACATCCGGCACAATCACCTTGTCGCGCAGTTCCGGATGCTTCCCGGCGTGGCGCGGGTCCTGGTTTGCGCCGGTGTAATACCACGGCCAGCCGTAGAAACCACCCTCCTGCACGTGGGTGATGTAATCGGGCGGCAGGTTGTCGCCCAGCAGGTCGCGTTCGTTGACGGAAGCCCACAGTTCACCCGTTTGGGGATTGATGGCGAGCCCCACAGGATTGCGGATGCCCCAGGCATAAACCTGCAAGTTCGTTCCATCGGGGTTGGCCACCAGGATGTCGGCGCGGTGAAACTCCGCAGGATTGCCGTCGGTGTCATCCACGTTGGAGCGTGAGCCCACGGAAACGAACATCTTCTTGCCCTCCGGGGAAAGCACGATGTCGCGCGTCCAATGCCCGCCGCCGCGCAGCCGTCCGTAACCGGGGAGGATCGGTACAATCACTTCACTTGCGCCGCGTGCCTGCAGGTCGCCGTTTTCATAAGGAAAGCGCACGACGGAATTGGTGTTGGCGACGTAAAGATATTTGGGGTTCGGGCCGGGAGGGTAGAACGTAATGCCAAAAGGCAAGGTGAGACCCGAGGCATACACTTGCGTGGTCGCGGCTTTGCCGTCCTTGCCGAGACCTCGAAAGACCTTGACGCGGCCCGGCTCGCTTTCCGCCACGAACACGTCGCCGTTGGGCGCCGTGCGGATCAGCCGGGGATTTTCGAGCCGGTCGGCGTATTGCTCGACTTTGAAACCCTCGGGCGCCTGCGGCCAGGCATTCGCCGGGCGGGGGATGATCCGGGACCCGGCATCAACCGATTTCGTCGTGTAGGGCGCGGGAAGATCCGCCGGCGTAATCTTGTGAAAAGTTCCCGGCCTCTCGCCGCGATAGTCCGTAAAAACTGCGGAGTTCCCAGCTTTTGCCTCCCGCGCGGTGAGAGCCTGTGGCGAATAGGCGTGCCATCCCGCTAGAAATAGTGCGGCTGCAAACATCCCCGCCAGCGCCCTTCGATACGAACCATCCATGCTTGTGCTCCCTGGAACGATGTGAATTCTTTTGATGGCTTGACCTGGCCTGCCCGCGGCAAGCAGGCTCGCCTGCCCCAGGCCACTTGCAGTAGTTCGCGCGGCCGCCGGCCTGCGGGTGCGTTTCTCCTGTTCGATGCGGGAAACCCTGAACAAATAGTATACACCGTTTGGGCCTTGCGGGGAATTCCCGCCAAGGCCGGATAGTGGGTCAGTTTGCTGTAGCGNNAGACCGCCGCTACAAAAAAACCAAAGCGACCCACTACCGGGAAGGCTGGGCTGCCATCCCCCTCCGACCACGCGATAAAAGCGACGGATTCTGGTGACAAATCCGGGCTAAAGGCAACCTCAATCCTGGGAAGCAAGGTATAATGGCCGTTTGCTTGCCTCCATTTGGAGTGTCCCCAGCCCAGCACACCCGAGGGAGAGGATGAAACGAGCTGCTGCCATTTCTGTTCTTCGCGTAATGCTGACTCTGGCCCTGATTCTTAATGCGTGCTTTATCTATGCGCAGAAGCGGTCGGAAGGGGCGAAGCCTGGCGCCCGGCCCGCACCGCACACCGCGAAGGAAGCCGTGGCGACTCCCTCCGCAGCGATGCAGACCCTGCGGAATATCGGCAGGGCTTATTACGAGCAAGGGAAATACGTCGAAGCCATCGAGGAATTTCAGAAGGTGGTCGCTTCCGGAAAGGCGCTGGCCAGTGACCACCTGAATCTGGGGTTGGCGCTAATGCAGGCGAACAAGCTGAATGAGGCGCTGGGCGAACTGACCACCGCCCGGCAGATGGATTCGCACCTCGTAGCGGCCGACTTCAACCTGGGCATCCTTTATAAACGCGAACTGCGCTATCCGGACGCCGAAGTGACGCTGAAGCGAGTCATTGCCGCCGACACAGAGGACCCCTCGGCGTGGTTCAACCTGGGGACCGTCTACTTCGCTGAAAGGAATCTGGAAGAGTGTCTCGAGGCCCATCATCACGTCCTCGACATGGGGTTTGGCCGGGGCCAGAACTTTTACGTCGCTTCCCTGTTCCACACTTTTACAGCCCTCGTGCGCTTGAAGCGCCAGGACGACGCCCAGAAGGTGCTGAAGCTGCATGAAAAGATACGCGACAGGGTTCCGAATATCTCGCTGCAGAACCCGGCGCTGGAAGGGGGCAAGTATGGCGCCATCCTGGTGCCGGCGGCTGCGCCTCTGGAAGTCGGCCGCCGCCTGAGCCTCGAGAAGGTGACGTTCGCGGAGATCACCCAAAAGCTGGGCCTCGCGCTCCCCGCGGCAAGCGCGGCGGCTTTCGATCCGCGCCAGCCCATTAAGGCTTCCGAATACTCCTTGGAATTTGCCCGGCAGAACCTGGTGCCGCTTTTTGGGCCCTCCGTGACCGTGGGAGATTACGACAACGACGGGCATCCGGATCTGTACATAGTAATCCCCTCCGGCAGTAATCATCTTTTTCATAATAATGGCGATGGAACTTTTACCGATGTGACCGAGAAAGCCGGAGTCGCCGGGCCCGGCTGGAGCCTCTCAGCCACCTTCGCCGACTTTGATAACAGCACCAAAAGCAGCCTGTTCGTCGTGGGTCTGGACGGCGTGAAGGTTTACCGCTACGCGGGCGATGGCGTCTTCCGTGACGACACGGAAAAATCCGGGCTGAAGCCCGTGCCCGGCGAACTCGACACGCGCGCCGTGCTTTTCGACGCCGACAACGACGGTTATCTCGACCTCGTGGTCACGGCTTACACCGATCTGAACAAGCCACCCCAGAAGGATACCTTCCTCTT
>PMYF01000047.1 GCA_003171295.1 Acidobacteriota bacterium
TCTCTGAGCTGGGTGGATTCCCTCGCCCTTCGCTACCCACCAGTAACCATAGGCTGTGAGCACCTAATGCATCCTGCATCTCATCCAGAATTCTGAGCTGCCCGTATCGTGCCAATAATCCGGGATACACCACTACAGTGGGCTCATTGCGCTGGCGCAGCTGATTCGCAACGGTCTCGGCAGCCCTCTCGGCGAGCTTGAAGAGGTTCTGCCCATCTCGACTGTCGCGAGGTGCAGTGTCCGCTCGCAGGATTACTTCCCACGATTTGACGCCCATCTTCTCCGACTCGGCATGAAGAGCGGAGATCATCTCGCGCTCACAATTGAACACAGCCATCGGGAAGTGGCGAGAGATGTTCTCCAATGCAGCTTTGAGATGGCAAACTTTGGGTTCGGTGGCCAGGACGAGGTAACTGGCAGCGCTATAGGCAGCCTGAAGCCGCCGTTCGAACTGTAGAGCCTGCTCGATCTCTAGTGGCACTTCGATGGGAGGAACAAATGCCGAGGCCGACACGACCGTTTCCTGGCGATGGAGACTGACGGAAGTCGGGGNNAGAACTGGTGGCGCGGGCGACGCATAGGCTGCTTGCGACTCCTGCCAGATGAGGGTCAGGCCTGCGTCTCGTACCATCCCGTCCAGGAGAGGTCGATCCGGAAGTTCAGCGGCCTCCGGGTAACGCTCGCGCACGCGAGCCCGAAGTTCATCTGGGGTGACGCAGGATAGGCCGGCGACGGCGGATTGAGCCAGCTTCAACGCGCGGAGTGCTTCCAAGCCTTTCGGGTAGAGTTCACCGCGGGGAGAGACTGCCACCTGGGCAACAACAGCAGCCAGCCGAACCAAACGGTCATTCCTTGCTGAAGGAAGTGTTGAGGACACAGCTCGCAAAGACTCCTGCACGCGCACCGGAGCAGGAAGTGGGTCGGAGGTAGCCAACTGAAAAGCTGTGGCACCAAGTTTTTCGGCATAGTCTAAGGCAACTTCTCCGTACGGTGGCTCTGACCGTGCCACGAGGAAGCGCCCGTTACGGCGACTTTCTTCGAATCGATTGCTCTCCGACGGTCTCTCCGCCTCCAGTGCTGCTCGGACTACNNATCTCCACCACGCCACCCTCAGCTTTGATGAACTCAGCGAGGTCGTTCCGTACAGCGGTCAGTGCCGGTGTGCGCCGCCAACGTTCTCTGCCCTTTGTGAGGATCTGGCCGATCTGGGCGCGCGCTCTCTGTGTGCGTTCGGCGATTTGGGATTGTGTTGGATAAGTGGGAGGTCCACTCGATTCGTTGTCCAACTCCAAGAACTGTGCCAAGATTTGCCTGGCCACTTTGCCGGACGCACTCACTTCCGTGGGGATGAGCATTGAAGTGAGTTCATCGACGGTGGCGGGAGCCGAGAGCTCGCCCGCATGGTCAGAAGCAACCTCTTTGGCAGGCTCCAAAGTAGTTGGGTCGGGGATCGGCGGCTGCGGCAAACGGAGCCTCAGCTTGCCAATCAGGTCCATCACTTCGCGCCGCGTCTTGTTGCCGACACCGCGGAGGCTCGAAAACCGGCCGGGCTGCTGAGCGGCTAGATCCTGCGCAGTGAATACACCCAAACGGTCCAACGTGTTCTGTGCACGGGCACTTACGCCAAGTTGCGAAACCAGCGTATCCGGGCGGACGGTCTCGAGGGCAAGCGACTGGGCCAATTCATCTGTGCCGCGGCTGGATGTTGCGGCTGCTTGAGAAAAGGCAACGTGCCAGGCGGCAAGCATGTCCGCTGCATTATCGTAGCGGCTGTGTGAATCCCGCTCGAAGAACTTTTGAAAGAATCCAAAAAGTGAATCGCGGACCTGAGCGTCCAGGAGGTCAGAATCGATTGTGACTTCGGCGTCGATCAAATGGGGTGCGCTCTGGCCGTCTCCCCAACGCGGGATAGTGCCGGTCGCCATTTCATAAAGAATGACCGTAACCGCATATCGTTCGGCCGCCGTGTCCCAATGGCCGCGGCCAGGGAGCTGAAGAAAAGGCTCCAAGTATGGAGGCGTCCCGGCGCGAACCTGGTCTAGTGGTGCGTTCGAGAGTGAGAAGTCGAAGATTTTGAGTCGCTTCTGGAGAAGCTTGCCGTATTCCTGAATACCAATGTTGTCGGGCTTCAAGTCGCGGTGTGCTACCCCCATTTCTTCCAGGTACTGAACTACTTGGAGCAGGTCTTCGCCGTACCGCTGGAGAAAATCCAAGGACAATCGGCCGACGTCCTTAAGTTCCTGCGCCAGGGTTCCCTTGCCCGCATACTCCATGAGGAATCCTGACTGCCCATCGGGGAACCTCAGTAGCTCCCCCGCTTTCACTATTAGAGGATGTGTGAGTTTCTGGAGAGTGCGATGTTCAGCTTCGACACGCGCGTTGTCTTCGCCGCGACGGGCAATTTTCAGCACTACAGTCTCTTCGCTGCGGTCCACCAGCAGCGCGACCGCACTGGACCCCCCGCCCAGCCGCTTGGATACCTTGAGACCAAACGGCAATTCGTCGCCCGGCTTTGCATCCAACGGGTTCGCGAGTGATTTCTGAGCTGGCCCGGTAAGTTCCTCCCACACCTCATCGATGCCAGCAAGGAAGTCCGAGGCCGTCTCGGTTCGCAATAGCAGATCAGGACTGGTCGCTTCACGGATCATCTCTTGAAGGCGTGGGGTGGCGCCGTCCAGAGCGGCACCGAGCGGGAGGCCCTTATGTTCGGTCAGCAGCTGGTTCAGTTCAGCCGCATTCGCAGCCGGCGGCTTTCCGCTGAAAATATGAAACGAGATTGCGCCGAGCGAGAAGACGTCAGCCATCGGGTCCCGCCCACGAGGATCAAGGACCGATTCCGGCGCCAAGTAGACCAGTGACGAC
>PMYF01000837.1 GCA_003171295.1 Acidobacteriota bacterium
CTTCTACGAGATAGGCGGGGGCGAATTCGCTCTCCCTCGGTCGGTGGTGGAGCGCGTTGAAAAATCCGCGGCTGCTTCGGTGCAACCGGAGGGGTCCCGGCCGAGTCGCGAACTCGCGCTCGAGCTTCCTGCACCCGTGGAGGCGGCCGTAGAGGAAGGTTCAGCGGCCATTCATGACGGTGCCGTGGATGAGGCTTACCTCAGGCGGCTGGCCGGGGAAGCCATCCATAGACCCTCGCCCGAAAACCTCCATCAGCTCAAGCGGGCCTACCAACAGGCGGCGGTTTTCCTCACGCGTCAGGGCGAGCCGGACGCGGCTATCACGAAGTATCGCGAGGCAATCAAATATCTGCCCCATGACCAGGCCCTGACACTCGGCCTGGGATACCTGCTGACGAAGCAGGACCATTACCTGGAAGCGCTCGATCTGCTGCGGCCGGAGGCCGACCGCTACCCACAGTCGCCGGACTTCCGCGTGCTCCTGGGCTCCGACTACTACGGGATGGAAGACCTCGATCAGGCCCTTGTGGAATGGAACAAAGCGCTCACCCTGGAGGACAATCCGCGCCTGCGCGAAGCGGTCCAGAAGGTGGAACGCGAGCGGGATGTTTCGGGCTCATACTCCGAGCTGCGCAGTGAACATTTCCTGCTCCGCTACGAAGGCGAACAGGCCGAGAAGTTGAGCGGCGAAATTCTGAACAGCCTGGAAGGCTCCTTCCAGAACCTGTCGCTCGACCTTGATTATTCCCCCTCCGAGGTGATTGTCGTCATTCTCTACCCCAGTCAGGCCTTCCGCGATATTACCCGATCGCCCGCCTGGGTGGGAGCCTTGAACGACGGGAAAATCCGCGTCCCCATCTCGGGCCTCACCGTAATGACCCCGGAACTGGCGCGCGTGCTGAAACATGAGCTGACCCATTCGTTCATCCGCCAGATCACCCTGGGCCGCTGCCCCACTTGGTTCAACGAGGGCATGGCGCAAATCGAGGAGGGCTCGACCACCGCGGGGCTAGGCACCCAACTGGCCCGAGCCCTGGCCGCCGGCAAAATCCCCGCCTTGGCATCGCTGGAAGGGCCTTTTGTGGACCTGTCGCAGGACCAAGTGGGCTTTGTGTACGCCAAGTCTCTCGCCGCAATCGAGTACCTCCGCGACACTTTCGGCATGGGAGAAGTCCGCCGGATGTTGAAGCTGCTGCCTTCCTCCGACTTCAACGCACTCTTGCAGGACGAACTCCGCCTCAATTACCCCGCCTTCGAACAGGAAGTCGCCAACTACATCGTAAAACGATACGGTTCATAGGATGCAGCACAGACCCAGGCCATGGGTCCGCGGTTTCGTGCAGGCGAGGTGATTGACCGTTGATTTCCCGGGGAAGGGCTCCAGCCCAGCGGGAGTGGTAGCCACGGCAAATCGGTGTTTCAGATTTGCCGTGTGTTCGTCAGGGTGGGAAATGGAAAAACCCACGACGAGGAGAACGCTCGTCGTGGCTACCAGCTTCGTTGTCATCCTGAGCGCAGCGAAAGGCTCGGGTCATCGCCCCTGCTAGATCGACGCCAACAACGCGGCCAGCAGCGCCGCCCGCTGGGGCAGCTCGCGGATGATGACGTGCTCATGGCGCGCGTGGGCGCCGTCTCCCGTTCCGCCCAGGCCGTCGAGCGTGGGGATCCCCAGGGCGGCGGTTAAGTTGCCATCGGAGCCGCCCCCGGTCGCCGCTTCTTTCAAATCCAGACCCATTTGGCGCCCCCACTCCCTGGCCTTACGAAACAGAGCGATGGCCATTTTCCGCTCCATGGGCGGGCGATTGACCCCGCCCGCAATTTCCAGCCTGGCCTCGGGGTGAACGGGCCGCAAGGCGCGCATCTTCTTTTCAATCCATAAACGGTCGCGCGCCGTCGGAACGCGCACGTCAATCCTGGCCGTAACAATTTCAGGAATAACATTTGAGCGTGTACCACCCTGAATAACATTTACATTGAGGGTCAGTCCCCGGGTGGGACGTGCCAGCTTTTCGACGCGTAGGATCTGGCGCGCCATCTCAGAGATCGCATTCACGCCCGCCGAGGGATTGACCCCGGCATGAGCGGAGCGGCCGCGCACCGTGAGGGTGAATTCTCCCACGCCTTTGCGGGCGGTTTTGAGTGCACCCTGCGCCGCTGCGGGCTCCAGCACCAGAACGGCACGGGCCCGCCGGGCTTCCGCGAGCATTTCCTTACGAAAGGCAACGCTGGATACTTCTTCGTCGGCGTTCAGGAAAAAGCGCACCGGGCCAGGAGGAGTAATCTTGCACGCCTGGAGAGCCCGCACCGCCCAGAGGCCGCACACGATGCCGGCTTTCATGTCGTAGATGCCCGGTCCGTAGGCGCGCCCGGCATGCACCCGAAACGGCATGGCGGCCAGCGTGCCGACGTCCCAGACCGTGTCCAGGTGGCCGAGCAGCAGGATCGGCCGCTCGCGGCGCGCCTCTCCCCAGAACTCCGCTACCACGGCCGAGCCCGCCGTGGCGTGGGGAAGCAGGCCAACTTCGGCGCCCCGCTTCTTGAACTCGCGCGCAAAAAAGTTCGCCAGGCGATCCACAGCAACTTTGTTTTGACTCGGGGATTCAATCTCCACCGCCTGCCGCAAGCAACCGAGGAGCGCATCCGCCTGCGCTTCGCAATAAGCCCGCAACGCTTTAGGGTCGATCACGTTTCCTCCCACAGTGACAGGCTGATTAGGTCGTTGCATGGATGGGGCCCCCGCGAGCGAATCTTATCACGCCCGGGCGCGAGAAGGTTGCCTCCTTACCCTCCCAAGTTCTGGGAAAGGGGCCAGTATTCCGCAAGGTGTCGGCCCAGAGGTTACCCATGGGGCTAAGTCCCCCCGCCCTTCGGGGTTCGAGGTGCACGCCCAGCACCAGAGGCGATCTACTCAACGGATTTCGGCGACAGGAGACCAGCGCATCTGCCGATTAGAAAAAACGAGGTTTCCATGCCTTACGCCTGCGCCTAGATCGATGACAACACGCCACCTATCGTAACGACAAGATATTTCGTAGTGGCAAGACCCAAGGTTCCATTCTATCCTTAGTTTGTTGGGAGTTGCGTCGCCCCTCAGGGAGGACCGCAGAATTGCACAAAGTCTCCTTCGCGCTCGTCATTCACTCTCATCAGCCGGTGGGGAACTTCGATCATGTGATCGAAGAGGCCTATCAAAAATCCTATGCGCCTTTCGTGCGCGCGCTTCTGCAGCATCCGCGCATCTGCCTGAGCCTGCATTTCTCCGGCATCCTGCTGGAGTGGCTGGAAAAGCACCACGCGGAATACTTCCAGCAGCTTCGCGAACTTATCAAGCGCGGCCAGGTCGAACTGGTGGGCGGCGGCTACTACGAGCCCATCCTGCCCGCCATCACGGATGTGGATAAGATCGCCCAAGTGCAGAAGCTGGCCGACTACATTCGCCAACAATTCGGAACAGCGCCGCGGGGCGCCTGGATTGCCGAGCGCGTCTGGGAGCCCACCCTCCCGCGCCCCCTGGCGGAAGCGGGCGTTGAGTACGTCGTGCTGGACGATACCCACTTCCTGGCCGCAGGTTTACAACCTGGGCAACTGCGCGGCACCTACGTGACCGAACACGATGGCCGGCCGCTGCGCCTCGTCCCCAGCCTAAAAGCCCTTCGCTACACGATCCCCTTCCAGGAACCGGCGGAGACCATACGCATCCTGCGCGAAGGAGTTGACCAACCTGGCACGCTCTTTGCCATGGGCGATGACTGCGAGAAATTCGGCGTCTGGCCCGGGACCTACGATCACGTTTTCAAGAACGGCTGGCTGGAACGATTTCTCACGGCGGTCGAGAGCTGCGCGGATTGGCTGGAGACCTCGACGGTCTCCGCTTATCTCCGCTCCCACGCGCCGCTGGGACGGGTTTATCTGCCCACCGCCTCCTACCCGGAGATGATGGAGTGGGCATTGCCGCCCACCGCTTCCGCCGACTTCAAAGCCTGCCTGGAGGAAAGCGAACGCCTGCCCAACGGCGAGCGCTTCCGGCGCTTTCTGCGGGGTGGATTGTGGCGCAATTTCCTGAGCAAGTACGCCGAGGCCAATCAGATCCAGAAGCAGGTGCTNNAAGACAACGATGCTGGCTGAGGCGCACACCCACCTGCTGGCCGCCCAGTGCAATGACCCCTATTGGCACGGGGTATTCGGCGGCCTCTATGCGCCGCACTTGCGCAGCGCGGTGCTTCATCACCTCATCCAGGCCGAATCTCAGCTTGACCGCGCTGAGGGCTTAGGCGCCAATGCCCAGGCCGAGATCGTGATTACGGACTTCGATGTGGACGGGCAGGATGAAATCCTGCTCCGCCAGAATATTGCCGGCATGATCCTGCACCCGGCGGACGGCGGAACCGTCTCGAGCCTGCGCTTCAAGCCCGCCCACGCGGAGTTGGTCAATTCCCTGATGCGCCGCCCGGAACCCTACCACGCGCTCGTCCGGAAGAATGTGGCTTCCAAGCAGGCGCCGCGCGAAGGTCCCGCTTCCATCCACGACCAGGTGCTCAGCAAGGAATCGCACCTCGAGGCGCTGCTCCGCTACGACCGCTACGCGCGGCATGCCTTTCGTACCTACCTGTTTCCCGGGGCCAAGCGCTGGCAGGATTTTGATTACCTCCAACTGGGCGAGAACGAAATTCTGGCGCGTGGGGCCTGGCAGGCGACTCCTCTCAAAGCCCCCGCTGCCGCAGTCGAATTGCGCAACCTCACACAGGTTCAAGCGAACGGCTGCGAGATGCAGGTCGAGGCGCTCAAGACCCTTACGTCCAAGGTCTCGGGTTCGACCTGGCAGATTGAGTGCCGGTCCTCTTTCTCCACCGATCGCTCCTGCCCCGCGGGCATGACGGCGGGCATGGAATTAGTCTTCAATCTGCTCGCACCAGACGCTCACGACCGCTACTTCCTGGCCAATGAAATCCGCCGCCCGCTGGAGTTTCGCGGCGAGATCGATTCCGCCAAACTGGTGCTGGTGGACGAATGGCAGCGCGTGAAGATTACGCTGGAAGCGCGGCCGCAGGCGCGTTGGTGGATCGTTCCGATTGAAACCATCTCTCAATCCGAGCTGGGATTTGAACGCGTTTACCAGGGCTCAGCCATCCTGGCGGTATGGAAAATTGATCCTCCCTCCTGGCGCACCGTCACCTGTGTTCTGCAGGCGGAAATCGCCCCCTGGGAGATACCGGCCGGGCCCGAGTACTGAGGGTGCGGCGGGGCTTGAATTCGCCCGCCACCTCTGCTAGATTCGCAGCCGCGGGAGGGTTCGCATGGCCGTACCTCAAGATTTGCTCGACATTCTAGTCTGCCCGGCTTGCAAGGCGCCGGTTCAGCTCACGCCCGACGCGCAGGGTCTTAAGTGCGCCCAATGCCGGCGCGTCTACCCCATCCAAGACGATATCCCCGTCATGCTCATCGACGAAGCCAAGATCGAAGCGGAGTGACGCCCGGTGCGCAGCGAGTTTTCTGACAAAACATGAATGCGGCTTCCCTCCTTCCCGGCCTCCCACCTGGAGCTCGCGTTCTCGTCATTCGTCTTAGGTCCATCGGCGACACGATCCTGCTGACACCCGCGCTGCGCCTCTTGAAGGAGTGGCGGCCCGACCTGCGCGTATCCGTAGTGCTCGAAGCCCGCTTTCGCCAACTTCTGGAGGGAAATCCCGCCGTGGAGGAAATTCTCACTCCCGGCGAGGGCGCAGGCTGGAACAAGCTTCGCTCACGTTTTGAAGTTATCCGCAAGATGCGCCGGCAAGCCTTCTTCGTCTGCCTTAGCCTGCACGGTGGCCCCACCAGCCGGCAACTCGCACGTTGGAGTGGCGCCCGCTGGCGCGTAGGCTTCGCTCATTACCGGGCGCCGGGTCTGTATCACCTGCTGGTTCCGGACGCCCGGACCATTCTCCACAAGCCCTTCCTGCACACGGCTGAGCATCAGGCCGCGGCGTTTTTTTATTTGGGATTGCCGCAGAAGGAAATCCCCCGCGCCCAACTTTTCTCGGGTGCAGGGCAAACGGCGTGGTGGGACGCCAAGCGCGAGAGTCTGGGGATCGCTTCCGGTCAGCCCTACGCCATCGTTCATCCCACCGCGCTTTACCGAACGAAAGAATGGGCGCCGGAGAAATTTGCGCAAATCGGCGCACACCTGCAAAAGGCCGCGGGCCTCGTGCCCCTATACTCCTGCGGGCCGGGAGAATCGGGAGTGCTCGACGCGGTGGAGAAAGCCTCCCCGGCGCCGGTTCGGCGGCTGGAGGGGGCGAGCCTGGCACAATTCGCCGCGGCCCTCGCCGGCGCTCGCCTATTTGTCGGAAACGACAGCGGTCCCGCCCACATGGCCGCAGCTCTGGCGCGGCCCGTGGTGGTCATCTTCGGGTCTTCCAGTTCGCCGATCTGGGGTCCCTGGCCGCGGCAAGACTCAAACCCCTCCGCACGCGTGGTGCAAAATCCTTTCGCGTGCAATCCCTGCCCCGGAGACCGCTGCTACCAGTTTGCCCAACCCGAGTGCATTCTATCGGTAACCTTCGACCAGGTGAAGCAAGCCGTCCAAAGCGTCCTGGCGCAAGTTTCGTGATTCCTGAACGCGACTGGGGATTGCGACCGGTGGCGGGCGAGGACCTCTCCGGTTCTCCCCTCAGGATCGTATGGGGGGAGCGATTGCTCGCCTGAATGCTGGTATTATTTGGAATGGACTCCCTTTCGAACACTTGTCATTCCCGCGAAAGCGGGAATCCAGTCCGTCGGGGGCACATTTCCCATTGCTTGCAGAGTAGATTCCCGCTTTCGCGGGAATGACTGCATCAGGGAGCGCCCGTGTCTCGCAAATGACGCCAGTACCCTCGCCCGCTTCTGGGCGCCGCAGCAGGGATCACCCCCCCGCATTCAAATTCCCGCGTTTCAAAATATCGAATAAGCGAGGCCTTTGGTCTTGCGATCGACCAGCAGTTCCAGGGGGGGTTGTTGGTTGTTGACGGTGAGCGTGACGATAACCGTCTGCGAACCTTTGGAGCGCGAGCCCAGGATCTTGAAGGCACGGATCTTGCCGTAGTCACCCTGCTCGCCCCAGTCGTGAGTGAAATCCTGGTAGGAGTAAGAGGCGCTGGGCTGCCAGAGCCGGTAAGCTTCCTGATAGTTCCCTTGTTCTAGCGTGGTGAGGAAACGTGAGACGGCGCGCTCTTCCGGGAGGTTGCGGAGCAGGATATAGGCCATTCCACCGACGATAAGGATCACCAGGGCCAGGAGAACATAGCGTCCTATCCTGCGAGGCTTCTTGGGGGGGGGGGCATCCAGCAGGGTCATCGACAATTCCTCCTGAGGGCTAAGAGTATAAGCGAACCACCCGACACCGTCATCAGGTTTGGATGCCTCCGCCCAGAGACCGGGGGCGCTCAGAGCGAGCGCTTGAAAAGGGCCGTGGCCGCAAACATACTCACCACCGTGAAAATGCCCAGATAGAGCAGGTCCCCGGCAATGGCCGTGATTCCGGTGTTCTTAAGCAGCAGAGTCTTGAAAGCGTGCACGGCGTAAGTGAAGGGGTCCCCTTTCGAAATCACTTTCATCCAGGTGGGGAATCCGTATACCGGATAGACGGCGCCGCTCGGGAAAAACAGCAGCGTGTTGAGGACGCCGAAAGTAGCCCGCGGCACGAGGGGGTCGCTGACCCTGACCATCAGGAGAAACATCATGCTGATGAGGGCCAGGGAAGTGGCCACAATCACCAATACCAGCTTGAGCAGCCGCAGGGGGTCCAGCGGGTTGGGAACACCGGCAATGATCGATCCCAGGGTGACCAGAACCAGCCCGGACATGAAAGCCTTGATCGCCCCGGAGAGATTGAAGCCGAGAATAAGCTCGAATTTGGAAATCGGGGTGACGAGGTAGCCTTCATGAAGCCCGCGGGCTTTATCATCAATAAAGATAATACCTCCTCCAATCATGGCTGAGACAAAGATTGCCAGAACAATCGATCCCGGCAGAAGGTATTGGATATAGGGAACGTAAGGATAAAGCTCCACGACAGAGAGTGTAACCCCGGGAGACACGCGAGGCTGGCTGCCGCCTTGATTGAACGTGCCAATGAGTTCGCTGAACCCTCCCTCCAGCGCACCCACGGCAAAGTTGTCGGTGTTGTCCTCGACCAGGGCAACCTGGGGCGCATCTTTGGCCAGATAACGGCGGGAAAACTCCGGAGGGACGTTCAACACGCCGTTGATGCGCCCTTCCCGCAAATCCGTCAAGGCCTTCTGGGGGTCGTGGTATTCCACGATCTCAAAAGTGCGAGCATTGGCGGCAATGGCTCCGCACATCTCCCGCAACTTCACCGTGGGTATCCCGTGATCCTGATCGACAATGCCCACGCGCAAATCCCTGATCTTCCCGCCAAAAGCGTATCCGAGGACCACCAGTTGCACGAGCGGAAAAAACATCGACACCAGGATGAGCGTGGGGCTGCGTATGAACTTGCGCATGTCGCGTTCAATCAGAGCCAGAATTCGATTCATCGTTTTCTGCCTTTATCACCGCTGATAGAAAATATTGGGGTCGTATCCGAGCGCATCCTTTAACGCATCCCGCAACTGCCGCCCGGTGTAGTGCATGAACACATCGTCGAGCGTGGTGCTTTGCACGGAAAGCGAGGTGATCTCCAGTTGCGCTTCCCGGGCTGCCTCCATGAGGGCCACGGTCGTCTTGGGCCCGTTATTGGACCCGATGCGAAACACATGATCGTCAGATTTCACACTCAGCACGTCCGGAAGGTTTTTCAGGGTCTCCAGCCAGCCCTCCGGAAGGCGCGAAAAGCTGACCTCCAAAATGTTGTTTCCTGGGATGGAAGCCTTCAACTTGAGCGGCGAATCCAGCGCGACCAGTTTGCCATGGTCGACGATGGCGATGCGGTTGCAGAGCCGGTCGGCCTCATCCATGTAGTGCGTGGTCAGCAGGATGGTGAGTTCCCGCTGCTCTTTGAGCTTCATGAGCATTTCCCACACGGCCACGCGTGAGGCGGGGTCGAGGCCCGTGGTGGGTTCGTCGAGAAAGAAGATGCCCGGCTCGTGCACCAGCCCGCGGGCGATTTCCAGGCGTCGCCGCATGCCTCCCGAGAAATTCTTCACGGGTTTGTCTGCCCACGGCAGCAGGTCAACCGCCTGCAGGAGCTCCCGGGCCACTTTAAGCCGACGCTCGCGCGGAACGCCGTAGAGCTTGGCGAAAATCTGCATATTCTCCATGGCGGTCAGGTCGAGATCGGAGGTCATGGCCTGGGGAATGACCCCGATGCATTTGCGAACCTGGTCGGCCTGGCGGACGACGTCGTAGCCGAGGATACGCGCCCGGCCGGAGGTCGGGGGCAGCAGGGTGGTGAGCACGCGAATCAGGGTGGACTTCCCCGCCCCGTTCGGACCCAGCAGGCCGAATACTTCGCCGTATTCCACGGTAAAACTCAAATTGTCAACTGCGCAGAAAGTGTTAAAGCACTTGCGGAGTTCCTCGACCTCGACGGCTGCGCCCGTCCTGTCCTGTGGGATTGCTGGTTTCATGGTGTCCGTCCCGACTGCCAAGTCAGCATTCTATCCTGAAATCCAAAATTAGGGAGCGATCGTGTGGGCAAGAATCCGCGGTTACCTTTGGCCTTCCACGCAGCGCAGAGAAGTGTAAAATACTCTGGCGGGGCGCATTCATTCCAAGCGAGGAGGTAGGCAGCATGTCAGAAGTCTTCAAGGTCACGGAAGTGGTGGGAACATCTCCGACCAGCTTTGCGGAGGCCGTGCGCGTGGCCGTCGCCGAGGCGGCCAGGACCGTTCGGCACATGTCCTGGTTCGAAGTGGTAGAACAGCGTGGGCGCATCGCCGACGGTAAGGTCGCGGAATTCCAGGTCACAGTCAAGATCGCCTTCAAGCTGGAACGGTAAGCGCGGGCCGAAGGCGGGAAGCAGGGAATAGGGAACCACTTACAGGAGGCAAGTTCCCGCACCACCAGGTGTGATGGAATAGCCATTCTTGCGAAGGCGGGAATTCAGCGGGGTTGCACCTGAATCCCCGCTTCCGCGGGGATGACCTCGGAGAGCAGGCGAGCCCGTGCTCAAATCCAACCAGGAATCAGGCGTGGTTTCTGGTTTGAGTCAAACCCGCCGAACCCGGGACTTATCCCGGGCATGCTAATCAAACGCAATCAACTTCAACTGCGAGAGCGGGACGGAAAAGTCAAAGACCTCTGGGCCGGCGGGGTCGTAGTGATTTGTAATTCCCAGGACGCGCACCTCCGCGGGCTGGTTCGTCGGCATCAGGAATTTTCCGCCGAGCGTTTTGCCTTCGCGCAAGGTGAGGCTCAGCCGGTCACCCAGAATACCGATGTGATCGATCTTGAAGAAGTCGAACTCATCCGCGCCGCCTTGGTCGAGCGTTATGGGGAAGTTGGTGCGCGGGGGCACTGACTCAAGCAGCGACCCACGGCCTGCGGGGGGGTAGAAGTCCAGATAGAAATCAAAGAGGCGAGTAGTCTTGCCGGCCTGATCCGTTACGGTGGCTTTGAACCCGAAGCGCTTCCATACTTCCACGATCTGCGCGCGCTGCTCGGCATTACTGATCTGGATATAATGAGCCAAGCTGCCTCTATTCAAGCGCACCTTGGTGACGCGGCGTTCTTTGAGGTCAAAGTGCTTATAGACCACGAAAGACGAATCTTCCTGGATGACAATGGCGTCACGTTGCAACACTTGCTGCTTGCCCTGGGCCGTGGCCTGAAAGATGGTGTCTGCGAAGAGCGGCTGCACGGCAAGTCCCAGGCAAGCGCAGATCAGGAAAGGCAGTTTCATAATCGTCCCTGCCGATAGAAAGACCCCGCAGCGTGAAAGGACGGAACTGCGGGGCCTTGACGTGCTAGCCCGAACTACTTCTTGGTCTTCTTGGGAGCCTTGTACACTGTCTCGACCTTGGCTTGGAGCTGATCCAGGCTGGCCTGCGCAGCGGACGCCCACTGCCCTTTAGGATCGAGCTTCAGGTAAGTCTGGAAGGCTTCCAAAGTACCCGGAGCCGGGACCACCGTACCATCGGGTTTGTACTCCGCCTTTCCCAGCAGGGCCATGCCGTACCAGTACCAGGCATTGGCGTTATTGGGATCGCCATCCGTGCACTTCTTAAGCGCCACCGCCGCTTCATCCATCTTGCCCTTGTTCACCAGGATGACGCCCATGTTGTAGTAATAGGCCGACGCTCCGGTGGGGTTCAATTCCGCGGCTTTCTGAAACTCCGCCTGGGCCTCCGTCACCTTGCCCATATCCGCGTAGAGGCTGCCCAGATTGTTGTGCAGCGCAGGGTCATTGGGACTCGCTTGGAGAGCCTTCTGGTAGTAATCGAAAGCCTTATCCTGGTCCTGCTTGCGGGCATCCGTACTTGTCTCGGTGACCGCAGCCTTCCCGTAAGACTCCGCCAAGCGCGCCATGATCACCGGAACGTTCTTCTCCTTGGCCAGCGGCAGCGCCTGCTCGAACATCCCAGCCGCTTCGATGTATCGCTTCTGGTCATAGAGCACTTGGCCTTGGTCAAAGAGCTGCTTTAACCCTGTGTAGGTCTTCTGTTCCTTGTCCTCTTCCGCCCTCTTGCGCTGGAACTCGGGATTGGATTCCTGCTCTTTCTTGGCATTATTGATTTCCTTCCCCATGTCAAAGTCGACCTGGGTGGGATCGCCAATCCCCACATGGTTCGTAATGTTGAACATCGTCTTGCCGCTGGGGTCCATTAGCGTGAGTTTATATGTCCCTGGCGCCAAGCCAATATACGTGTATTCACCTTTCTTATTGGTCTTGACCTTGGAACTCCATCTGATTTCCGTGCGCTCAATCAGGACCGTGTAACCCGCCAACGGCACAGCATCCTGACCCGAGCACTTGCCCGTCAAGCCTCCGGTTTGCGCAAAAACCGGAACGCAAGTCAAAAGCGCCGCGAGGATGATCGCAACCCCCATCACTCTGCGCGCCCACAAACTAGACATAAGTGCCTCCTCTGTCAAATACAAGCCTTCCTATTCTAACGTTTTTGGATGCTCAGACTCAACAAATAAGCTGCTTGTCGGAGCGGGGCGGAGGCGACCATCCAGCCGCCGCACCGTCATTCTGAGGCGAGCGAAGAATCGCACAAACGGCGCCCCGGCGTCAATTGCTGAAATGGACAACCCTTCCTCGCGAAACTTGCCATTCTCCTTCAACACAGGAAGAAGTTTGTCGGGAGACGCAGGTTCGGTTCCGCCCGGGTGTTGGGTCAGTTCTCCGCCGCAAAGCCCGATCGATTGCCGTCCACCTTCGCGCAATTGGTGCATTTTCGGCCAAAAAGCTCGGTTGATTATCGGCCATTTTGTCGTTCGCTCCTTTGTTTTCATGCACATCCCCGGAGGTTCCTTCATTTTTAACATCTCTATGGGCCAGCGCCCCGTTTCTGACCTTGATCAGCGTTGTTGGCGAGCCCCCACAATTGGCGGAGGCTGGAATCTTCTATCCTCTGCCTTAGCGCCGCGTTGGGATGGACGGGAGCGATTTCCGCAGCGCGTTCGTAGGGCGAGGGGCCATGGGCAAGCTTCCGGTTCCGCCGATTTACGGCCAGTTGCTTCTCGGTCATTTCGTGTTTTTTAATTAGCGACATGGGAGCCTGCAGAAGCAAAAACGCGTTCAGCAGGCAGCAATCAGCGGTCAGCCGTCAGCTTTCAGCCCTCTGCCTACTGCCTACTATTCTATGGATTGCGCCGACCCGTTATATAGGTCTGCGGCCTTTCACGTCAGCCAGCGGGTGCTAGCTTCACATTTTGGTATAACACGACTCTTAATTTTGTCAAGAAGTAAATTAGCATATACGCCAATACCTATAAATCAAGACGAAACGTCAGGAATTCCTCCTGCCGGGAGGAGAAAATCTTTTGAAACGGTGTCTAATTGTCCGAAATCGTCCCTGCGCTTGCTTTTTCCCCTCCTGATTCGGGAGGGGTCAGGGCGTGATCGAGCAAGCGATGGCTGGCGCAGAGCGCAGTTCTGCGCTTCAGCGTGCTATGTCAGCGCTGGTCATGCCCACCCACAGACGCCATTTTGCGCGCGGACGGCTGCCACTCCTGACCAGCAGCACCTGTCGCCGCGCCAAGCTTTTTGAGAGTGATCGGCTCACCTGATTCCAGTCCTGTCTATGGGCTGCAGAGCTGCGCTCTGCGCCAGCCAGCGGGATGCACGACTTGCTCTGCAGCATTCTCGGGTGGCATCAGCCAAAAAATGCCGCGACTTTGAACGGATCATAGGGAGGATGAAGCCTTGAACCCGCGAAAAACGCGGGGTTGACTCTATTACGACTATCGTCTATCGTAGTCGTTATATGGAGTCAGAGATGAATTCCGTAACTCGGGAAATCCTTCTTAGTTTTTGGAAAGTCCATATTCTCCACCACGCTGCCGAGGGTCCCCTATACGGGCAGTGGGTCATCCGCGAACTGCGCCGGCATGGCTACGAGATCAGTCCGGGCACGCTTTATCCGCTCCTGCACAGAATGGAACGGCATGGATGGCTCAAGCGCGCACCCCGTAAGGACGCCGGCCCCCGCGCGCGCAAGAACTACTTCCTGACCGATGAAGGCAGGAGTGTTCTGCGGCTGGTTAGAAGACAAGTCGATGCGCTGCACCGCGAAGTTGTTAGCAGAACGAGGGAGCGCCACCGATGAGGAACAGAGCCCGGAACGGATTCGCCCCCCTCAACCGCCCGCCCACCAAGACGATGAGCCAAGGGTGTCTGCTTCTCTTGCTGCTCGTGCTCGCCCTTTGTGGGACTTCTGCAGCCCCTGCGTTTGCCGGCCCTCCTTTCCGCACCGACGATCCGCAACCGGTTGACTTCCGCCACTATGAAGCCTATTTCTTTTCCACCCTCGACAGGAGTACAGACGGGCGGG
>PMYF01000322.1 GCA_003171295.1 Acidobacteriota bacterium
TTCACCGTTCCCACCCTTACCTTTAACCTCCTTTACTGCTTTTTTATCATCAGCCACGACCGTCGGCGCATCCTCCACTTCAATATCACCCGGCATCCCACCAGTAGTTGGATCGTTCAGCAGTTACGCGAGGCCTTCCCCTATCAGTCCGCTCCCAGATTCCTCCTCTTTGATCACGACCAGAAGTACGGGCTGGAAGTTCCTGCTGCCATCCGATCCATGAACATGAAGTGCGTGCAAGCCTCGATCCAGAGCCCTTGGCAAAACGGAGTTGCCGAGCGCTGGGTTGGAAGCTGTCGGCGTGATCTACTCGACCACGTCATCGCTCTGAATGAACCCCATCTGAAGCGACTTCTTGGCGATTACATTCGCTATTACCACGACGATCGCACCCACCTCGGGTTGAGCAAGGAGACGCCGAGCCCCAGAGTTCGTTCGGCAGCTCGGGGTCGTGTTGTTTCTCAGGCGCGACTCGGCGGCCTGCACCACCGATACGACCGTGCGGCGTGAACGGCATCAGGAAATGATCTCGGGAACTCTTGCGCTGCTCAGGGGAGAAGCGTCACGCGTTCCCAGGGAACCGCGATGACGACACTGCCAAGAAACATTTCACCGACAGAACCAAGCCTCATTCAAGCCGCTAAATCTCGCCGACTATGCACCTTCTATTACGCAGATTGGAATGTGGCGAGCGACAATCCCTTCCGTGACGGACCCGACCATCTCAACGGCGGATGGGGAGAAATCCGGCGGTACGATGGCGCCATCATCAAGCAATGAAGCCACGTCGAGCAAATAAACAGCGGGTAGATACAAGCCATGGTCAGTGGTCTGCGGACCATGGGTCCTTCCCATGATTGCGAAAGCATAGCCTGTTGGAATGGTTGAATCCCGTGCGGAAAGGGCTGGCGAAACGGCCGGAAGATTGGCGGTGGTTGAGTTACAACAATTTTGCTTTGGACAAGGCATTGGCCGGCTGGCGCAGCAATAACCGCGATCGCGTTGCCCGCCTATACACGGTCAAGGTTGCTGTAAATCTCGCCGATGTTAGTGTTCACGCCGGTCTGGAGAGGGGGCAACTTCCCAAAGTTGGGAGTAAACCGGTAGTTGTTGCGCTGGATGTACTCTCCGTAGCCGTTTGACTGCAGCGACTTGAGGGAAGCAACGGTGATCCGCTTTTGCAAGTTGACCACGGTGAGGCCCGCCTTCTTGCCCTCTTCGACTTTCGCGGTCAGTTCCTCAATGTAGTTCCCCATGTTGGACATGACGGTGTGCCCATTCTGTAGCGAAGCGTGTCCGGGCAGGATTTGCGTGAACTCAAGCTGGCCAACCGACTGAACGGTGCCTGGCCAAACCCGCGGGTAGCCGTCGGCAATAAAGGGTAGAAAGCCGTGGATCATATCGCCGGTGGCGACTACTCGCTTCTGCGGACAAAAGACCACCACATCTCCAGCCGTATGGGCGTGGCCGTGAAATTCGATATGAAGGTCGTGCGCCGAATCCTGGAGCACATACGACTTTTCGAACGTGATAGTGGGCAGTTCGAGAGTGTAGTCCTTGAGGTCCGCCTGATAGGCTTCGAGCTGCCGGATCTGGCCGGCACAGAATGCTTTCTCTTCCGCGGAGGCAGACTTGGCCGCGCGGGCCCGAAGCTCTTCCACCCGCTTGGGCACCTGCTCGAGAGAAGCCTTCAGCCGTGCGACCGCCAAGTCTGACATGAGTTGTCTTGTGGCGGAGCTGGCGATGAAGTCGAGCTTCTGTTCCGCGACGCGATAGGCGTGGTTGCCCTGGGTATGATCCCAGTGAAAGTGCGTGTTAATGACATAACGCACCGGCTTCTCCGAGATCTCCCGCTTGATCTGGCCAATCAACGAAGTGGCAGCCGATGGTTTGGAGTGAGCGTCGACCACGACCACATCTTTCGCCCCGACAAAGATGGCGGCGTTGCAGTTGATCATCGCCTGGGGCCTTGCCTGCGCGAAGTAAATGCCCTCTGCGGCCTTCTCAATATCGAAGAGCTTGGATCCCGAGTCAAGCGCAGCACGCGCCCATGCGGCGCGATGATAGGCAAGCTCCAGGATAGATGCCCCGGCCAGGGCTCCACCCATCAGGACACGAAGAAAATCGCGGCGAGAGGGGTGCACTTCGTGCGGGTGCGCGTGATGGTCCGATGGGCTAGAAGAGTGATGGCGGAAATGTTCTTGGCCATCCATGCAGGGGATCCTTCGAGGGGCATCAGCAGCCCGCCACTTACTCCCGGGACTCTGGCCCCTCCCTGAATTTGGTAGCGACCGGCGAGGACAAGCAAAGTCGCAACATCCTCATAGACTTTATAGCTGTGAGCGCTTGGGCGCAAGACCAATTGTCGGGCCCTAATCCGTCGATAAGGCGGCGGAGCAGTTGAGCGGATCGGATTTGGGGCAAGTCCGGGGGTAGTCGGTGTAAAGGCAACTGCCGTAGGCATTGTTTGAGCAGCACACCGATGGCTTCTAAAATGGTATATTCACTATAAGTTGTTACCCTAAGATGGAATAGTATACTTGGAGCGAGGACTNNGCAGCAACCGCAGGCCCTCGCGGTAGGCGGCAATCCACTCGGTCAGGGCGGCCAGACGCAGGAGCAGTCTCCGGGCGTGATGCACCAGCCGTCCCGGGGTGTTGAAGATCAGAAAGCGCAAACGCTTCGGGCGTGCCGTCAACAACTCGGGCGGCAGCGCCAGCCGCTTCAGCGCGGCCAGGACGTTGTGGGCGATCACCGCCAAGCGCAGCCAGGCGGCGTTGGCTGCGAAGTATTTCGAGGGCAGCACCCCGCCGCCCAATTCGTTCTTGATTACGTCATGCACCAACTCGATGCTACCGGCCTTCTCCCGGTGCCAC
>PMYF01000208.1 GCA_003171295.1 Acidobacteriota bacterium
CTGGGCTTTGAGGTTTCCGAACGAACCATCTCTCGCTGGATGCGACGCGCACCCAGAAATCCTGAACCCGCCCAACGTTGGCGGGCATTTCTTCGTAATCATCGCGAAGCCATCGCCGCCATGGACTTCTTCACCGTTCCCACCCTTACCTTCAACGTCCTGTACTGCTTCTTCGTCATCCGCCACGACCGTCGGCACATCGTCCACTTCAATATCACCCGGCATCCCACGAGTAGTTGGATCGTTCAGCAGTTACGAGAGGCGTTCCCCTATCAGTCCGCTCCCAGATTCCTCCTCTTTGATCACGACCAGAAGTATGGGCTGGAAGTTCCCGCTGCCATTCGATCCATGCACATGGAGTGCGTGCAAACCTCGATCCACAGCCCTTGGCAAAACGGCGTTGCCGAGCGCTGGGTTGGAAGCTGTCGGCGTGATCTACTCGACCACGTCATCGCTCTGAATGAAGCCCATCTGAAGCGACTTCTTGGCGATTACCTTCGCTATTACCACGACGATCGCACCCACCTCGGATTGGGCAAGGAGACGCCGGGCGGCAGAATTCGTTCAGCATCCTGCGGTCGTGTTGTTTCTCAGGCGCGACTCGGCGGCCTGCACCGCCGCTACGACCGTGCGGCGTGAACGGCATCAGGAAATGACCTCGGGACTCTTGTGCTGCTCAGGGGAGAAGTGTCACGCGTTCCCAGGCAATCGCCAGCACGATACTGCCAGGAAACATTTCACCGCCAGAACCAACCCTCATCCAAGCCGGTAAATCTCGCCGACTATGCATCTTCTATAACGCAGATTGGGATGTGGCGAGACACACGTCTGCTCACCCCCGGTCTTCTCACGTGCGCTTCTCCACGCCGGGGGGATGTGTCTTCGGCCCCTGGAAAGCCTTACCATCCCAACCCCAAAACATGTTCGGCCAGACCGTCATCCCGCCGGAATGGCATCTTTCCAGTGACCCACCTCCCCATGTTGGGGGCTTCGCATCCACGGCCCCGCCATACCCTACGATTGAAAACCCATAGGCCCTAAGTCGGGGACGCCGCGCCAGCGGCTTACTTCAAACGGCTCTATCGCAAATGCCCCGAACTCACGCCTCCGCCCTCATCATCATTCACCCGTCGAGGCATTTTCGATAGAGACCTAACGTTACACATCCAAGTGAAACTGCCGCTTCCACGAAGGCCGTTCAGGCGTGATCCCGATCCCTGGTGGTAAGGGGATTTATCAACAGGAATTGGTATTACTAAACGCTACGCCGTTACTCGAGGGTAATGTAGGCCGAGAGGCTGATGCTAGCTTATCCGTTCGGAGAGTTTCCTGGATAACTTGCGGCGGGATCTTGGGACAATGCGCGGCCTGATAAGCAAGGCTATATCCCAAGTTTCACCTGGCCGCCAACACCTATGGACGAATGCCTATTCTACCTGCTCTTAACGGATCTCCGGCGCTCAGCCAGTGCAGAAATGCCATCACCCAAAGCACCTCACCGACAGCAAATAGGGGCCAATTGAAGGGCTTCGGCATCCCGCCAGCCATGACGTTGCGGTAGTCCCAAGTAAAGGCGGCGAGGATAAACAACGCGCCCGCGTAAGCACAGAGCCAGTGAACTACCCTCAGCCGAATCGGATGACCGTTTGATTCCCGCCACTGATAGACGAGCCCCGTTCCGACCATCGTCAAAGCAACCAACGCAGGCGCGAGCACGGGTCCAGACCACGGCACGGGGATAAGAAATAAGACGTCCCAGGTCAGCAGCGACTTCGGCCAATCGATCAAAACCTTCAAAAAGGCATAATAGGAAATATCCCAAGCTCCGAAAGCCAGCAGAAAGAACGTAAACCACTGCCGAAAATTACCGCCGACCGCCGCGGCCACTGCGCCCAACATGAGCAGGGTTGCAGCCTCGCGGGCAACCTCCGTGTCCACCAACCTGACCATGTCCGGTCCGGCTGCCCTGACCTGCTGGGCGGAAAGCATCGGAAACAGATCGCCACGAGAGCTTTGGGGGGTGAACGTCGCCCGTATTGCATCAAACTGCGGCCGTAAATAGGTGACCACAGCCGCCTCAACATAGCCGAAAGATATCCCGCAGAGCAGAATAGCAATGGTCTGGCGCTTCCAACGAACTGGGCTGGCGGAATTCATGTCTCTCTCCATATCATTTAGTGATGCTTGTCGGGGCTGGCGTGGACACCCGCTCTTGACGTCTGCGATCCCGAAGTGACTTTTTCCTGACCGCCGTCAAGGCCAGTGACGAGTAACAAGGGGCATCGGACAAGGAAAAGGGTGCCTAAACCATTCCAGATAGTTGCAGCGTGGTGCGGTCACTTTCGGGTTGTCTTCTTTAGGACGTAGTCGAAGAACGTTTCGGTCGTGTTATCGCTTGAGGTCCATTCGGCGCGGAGCGTCGTCTTCTTGTGCGCCTTTCACAAGGCCGAAAGGAGGGTGCGATTCAGTTCCTTGGCACTATTTCCCTCCATGTCGGCTTCTACCATGAACTCTTCCGCCGCTTTATTGATTGAGCCTTTCGCCGACAATTCTTCCAGAGCATCCTGAATCGTGCGCGCGTCTGAGCGGCTGACTCGCGCCTTGAGCTTGAATTTCATTGGGGTCGCCCCTTTCGGTTTGATCCGGGATTTTGGCTTCCCGTTTGACCACGATAACGTGAGAAATGATAACAGTTTATCCTGAGGGAAAATGAAATAGGTCCTTCGCTTCGCTCCGGATGAGATCACCTGACGATTTCAAAACTCTAGCGGATTGACGCCCCCGGGAGCGCCCTTGGGCGCGTAGGGCCGCTATCCTGGATGCGTCTACGATGACTCTCGGCCTTCCGAGCCTCTTGCCTTTAGCCCTCGAATCCCTAATACCGGCACGGACCCGCTCGGCGATTAAGCTGCGCTCAAGTTCGGCGACAGCGCCAAGCACAGTGAAAACCATCTTGCCGGTCGGCGTGAGTTGCGGGTTCCAATAGTGGTCAGGCCCTCATCAGCTTACCTTACTTGTGACTTGAAGGTGGCGACGAACCAGAAACAAAAACTAAACCCGCGATCCGCCGAGAAACAGGCATCACAAGGGGACGCCACAAAGGGCTTTCTACAGCCTGGCTCAAATGCCTGCGTCCTTGGCTCACTGATTCTGCGGCGGCGATCCCGATCATACCGGCGGATCGGGTTGAGGCGTGATGGTCTACACTGATGTCATAAGT
>PMYF01000505.1:0-6164 GCA_003171295.1 Acidobacteriota bacterium
GACCTGGGCGGATTCCACCAAGTCAGCATGGGCCGCTCGTTAGGGAACTGGCGGACAGGTAACTATCAGTCGGTGATAGACGTGTCGTTCTGGGGAATTCAGGAAACCTTGTTACTGACCTCCCCATCAGTAGCACCCACTCAAAACCCCTATAAATATTGATCTTCGCTGCGCTTGTGTGCGGCTTGTNNGTGCCCGATTCCGGGCAGGAGGTGTTTTTATGGCCCGGAAAGCAGGCCAACTCATTTCGCGCGGTCCACGCACGTGGCTCGTGCGCGTTTCCCTCGGCCGCGAGCCGGAAAACGGAACGCGGAAGTATCACAATAAAAGGATTCGCGGTTCATTCTGCGAGGCGCAGACTTATCTTAACACAAAACTCCAAGGACGTGGTACCGGACGTCTGCCCCGCGCGGCTGCGATCAGCCTTAACCAATACCTGGATCAATGGCTCACCACGACAGCCAAGCCTCGGCTGCGGCCGAAGAGCTACTCCGATTACGAAGCACTGCTGCGGCTTCACATTCGTCCAGCCTTTGGGACAAGGCCCCTCGGCGGCATCACTCAGTTCGACATTCAGCGCGTCTATGCTCAGATGTTAGAGCGCGGGCTGTCCCCGCGAACGATTGAATACACGAACGCGGTTCTACAGTCTGCCTTCCGCCAGGGTGTCCGGTGGAAAATGCTTGTCGAGGATCCCTGCGTCGGCGTCGATCTGCCCCGGATGAAGCGGCGGGAAATGGAAGCTCTCAGCGTTGACGAGTGCGGGCGATTCCTCGCCGTCGCCCGAGAATCCGAATGGTTCGCGTTATATGCGCTGGCGCTGACCACCGGAATGAAACCAAGTGAATACCTGGCGCTGAAGTGGAGCGACATCGACTGGCAGCGTGGCACAGCGAGTGTCTGCCGAAGCATTCAGCTTTCACCGTCCGGCTGGCACTTCGACGACACGAAGCGGAAACGAAGTCGCAGAGTCGTCAAGCTTCAAGGTTTTGTGCTGGACGCTTTGGAGAACGTGCGCAATACGCAGCTTCCGGCGGCGGAAGATGAACCCGGACCGGAGCACGACTTGATCTTCCACACGGGTACCGGATTACCCTTGAAACAAATAAACGTCAAGCGTGAATTCCGGAGGCTTTTGAAAGCGGCTAGAGGACGACCGATTCGGCTTTACGATCTTCGACATACTTCAGCCACGCTGGCCGTGGCAGCCGGGGTGTCCCTCGCCACTATCCCATCCGATTGTGAAATCAATGACATAAAGGCCTGGATGAGAATCCGATCTGCTATAACTTTGCCACTATGCTCGACCTTTTCCGGATCTGGTTTGGAGCCGCCCTCCGCTTCTTTCATACGCGCCAAAACTTGATTTTGGAGAACCTCGCTCTTCGCCAGCAACTCCTCGTCCTGAAACGCAGGCATCCTAAACCCAGACTGGGTCTGCTCGACAAATTGTTTTGGGTTGCCCTTCGCCAANNGACACTGTGCCCCGCTGGCACCAGGCTGGATTCCGTCTGTATTGGGCCCTGCTCTGCAAAGTGCGCAGGCGAGCTGGCGGCAAGAAGATTCCGAGAGAAGTTCGGGATTTGATTTTCCAGATGGTGGCGGAGAACGCCACCTGGGGTGCTCCGCGTATTCATGGCGAACTCCGCATGCTGGGCTTTGAGGTTTTCGAACGAACCATCTCTCGCTGGATGCGACGCGCACCCAGAAATACTGAGCCTGCCCAACGTTGGCGGGCATTTCTTCGGAATCATCGCGAAGCCATCGCCGCCATGGACTTCTTCACTGTTCCCACGGTGACCTTCCGGGTACTGTACTGCTTCTTTGTGATCAGCCACAGCCGACGGAGAATCCTCCACTTCAATGTTACTCGGCATCCCACCAGGCAGTGGATCGTTCAGCAATTACGTGAGGCGTTTCCCTATCAGTCCGCTCCCAGATTCCTCCTCTTTGATCACGACCAGAAGTACGGGCTGGAAGTTCCTGCGGCCATTCGTTCCATGAACATGGGGTGCGTGCAAACCTCCCTCCACAGCCCTTGGCAAAACGGCGTTGCCGAGCGCTGGGTGGGAAGCTGCCGCTCCGAGGTGCTCGACCACGTTATCGCGCTGAACGAGCACCATCTGAAGCGCCTTCTTGGCGATTACATTCGCTATTACAACCACGCTTCATAGTGCCCCACCTCGCTATGTCGTTGAAAAACTTAACTTGCTCTGCTGAGACGTTGGTATCGCGCCCTCTCGATTGGTCCAACGGACACGCGCGACGAACTTGGCGGCAGCCTCTGTTTCCAACCCCCGCCGGTTGAAAACCCACGGACCCTCCGCCAGGGGATGCTCAGCTTCCATCTCGGCTCGTTCCACCGCGAGGCGAAGCGTTCGGCTACTCACGCCTAAGACCTCGGCGGCGTCCGTCAGGTTCATCCACCCTTCCGCCTCCCGCCGGGCAGCCGAATAAACCGGGATCTCGTGGTGACTCCGCAGTGAGATCACTCGTTCCCGTGTCCAGCGATTGCCGCGTCCCGTCCGTAGACCGTTCCGATTGAGAATACCGGCCAATACATCATCCGAACAGATGCGTGCCAGCACGCGCACTGCTTCGACCAGTTCCTTCGAGGTCTGGCTGCTATTCTGTCCGCGACGTCGCCGCGGTAAACGCAACTCCGTGTGCACGCCTCCCCGTGTACCAGACGGTCAGCTTACGACCACAGCGTCGACAACGCAACAGACCTGCCAACAACGCGGGGCCTCTCTGCGCCGCACCGGTTTGCCCCGGCCCGCGAACATTCTCCGCCCTCGCCTGCCGAATCCGCTCAAACTCTTCCCAGCTCACGTAACCTTCGTGAGTGTTGGGAATCAACGCCAGCCACTGCTCTCGGGGTCTGCGTCGAATGCTGCAGCGGGGCTTGCCTTCTTCATAGTCGAGCCTCTGTTCGGTTTTTCCATACGCATAAGCATCGCCGTAAACCGGGTTGCTGAGCATCCGGTGGACCGTGTGGTAGGAAGGACGTTTCCAACCCGTCTCGCCGGAGGCCGTATGCACAGGAAGTTCCAGGTCGTGTCCCAAGAACCACATCAAGACCTGACGAACGCTACCCAACTCGCGAAACTTGTCAAACACCAAGCGGACGGCTTGCTGCACCCGGAGGTCCGGGTCTTTCTCCAAATGCTGATCCTCGGTCTTCAGGTAACCGGCGGGCGCAGCCACGATCAGCTCACCCCGACGCGCCTTCTCCCGACGAGCTTCCACCGAACGCTGCCGTAACAAGTCCAGTTCATATTCGTTCAGACTCCCCTTCAATTCCAACAGAAGTCGATCGTTACTTTGCCGGGGGAGTAGACCGCCTCCTGATCGACTAACACGGTGTCGACGACCCGACACACTTCCACGAGCTGTTGCCAGTCTCAGCTGTTGCGGGCGAAGCGCGATACCTCCCAAGCGGCGACCGCTCCCACCTTGCCCAAACAGACCTCCGCCACCATGCGTTCGAAGCCGGCGCGCGTCACCAGCCCGGCCGCGGAGCGGCCCAGGTCTTCGTCCACCACTTCGATCTGCCGCCAGCCCAACTGCTGCAGGCGTTCCTCCATGCCATACTGTAACTTCGGGCTTTCCAGGTTGTGTTTAACCTGGTACGCTGACGACTGGCGAATATACAGAATCGCTTTGCGCTCCAGGTGCTGCGGCTTGATCTTTTCACTCATTCCGCGCCTCCTTTCCCTGGGAAGCAAGCACTCTCCGCCGCCAGTGCTCGCGCGGCAGTCGGGCGAGCAGTCTCACCGTCGTCCGTTGGATTTCCTGAGGTAATCCCTGCCAGGACGGGCTGAGGTGGGGTGGATGAAACAGCTGGAATTGAGCGACTCGGGATCGGCTCCTGGACGTTGGCATCAGCACCTCCTCGAAATACTAAGGAACGATGCTGAGCTTTTAGCACAACGTCACGGGGAGCAAGGGCTACACCTCGAAGGAGGGCCTTCAAATCCCGCAGGGCTTCGAAGCCGACCAAGGGCACCGGCGCCATGTGCATCCGACAGCAAGCGGCCGGATCGAACATCCATTGCGGCACGAAGTGACGAATTGCCCGGTTCTCTTCGGTACCGCACCGAAAAACGGCTTGCCCCTTTTGAACGAGAGCTTCATAAACCCGAACAGACCGGCCATACCACGGGTGCCACGGGTAATAGACTTCTCGACGCTCAGTACTATGGGTGTTGGGTTGTCGAGTTGTACCACGACGATCGCACCCACCTCGGATTGAGCAAGGAAACACCGGGCGGTAGAATTCGGGAGGCTGCTCAGGGTCGCGTAGTTTCTCACGCGCGATTCGGAGGCCTGCACCACCGATACGACCGCGCGGCGTAAACGGCATCACGAAATGATCTCGGTACTCTTGCGCCGCTCAGGGGAGAAGTGTCACGCGTTCCCAGGGAATCGCGAGGACGACACTGCCAGGAATCATTTCACCGCCAGAACCAACCCTCATTCAAGCCGGTAAATCTCGCCGACTAGGCACCTTCTATTATGCAGATTGGAACGTGGCGAGACACAGAATACAAGTCGACTCTCTTCATGGACAGGACTACCCTCGTGTCACATTAGGTAGCCTTGAACCATCTTGTCCGAGGGAGTATTTGCCAACCGATTCCTTAAAACACTCCCCGATTTCTTTCATGTCCATATACGGGCGGTACGAATTCAACGAGTGAATGTAGAGCGTTTCGACTCCAGCTTCGCGTTCCTGTATTCCGGTGACTTCCGAAGGGGCCCGGGCTGCCAGGGCAAGACTGGAAAGAATGAACGTTGGGAGCTGCTGTCCGCCGTCTCGAACGGGAATCGGCAGGGTTGGAAGCTCCTTAGGAGGAATATTGCTCTCCATTTCTGCCCTACCTTGCTACCCTTTGCGTGGCCCTCCATGCTCTCTCGGTTGGTTGTGGTTGGCATGGGGTACCGGGTGACAAGACGCAAATTCCCCGCCGCTTCAAATGCTCCTGGAATTGCGGCATGGCCGGTTCGGGGCACTCGATTGAGACCGGTACCGATTGTTGAGTGAGGTCCCAATCGGCCCAAGCCCATAACCCCATTCTGCAATTCTCGTTGGGAAAGAACCCGCTGAATCTTACCGATGCTGATCCACTGTCAAGGTCCGCGATGTACCAGGTCCAATTGCTGGCGTAAGGAATGAGATCTCTCCAGGGACTTTCCGGACTGAGCTCGTCGGAGCCAATGTGCCCCGCAGAAGAACTCTCTTGGAGTGGCACGGCGCGCCCGTTCACTTGGCAAGTACAATTGCTGGATAAGTGCTCCTTCCCAGGAAATTCCAAAAGCAGGAGGGCCTTGCCTTTAACCGCTCCTTCCGGAATCGCAATTTCGCAATCCAGCTCGAAGGTGGCAGTGGGCAGGCGCTTGTCACCTTGGAGACCCCAGTTGACCTGCTGCGGCAGCGGTTCTATCTTTTGTGACATAACCTTACCCCGGAGATCGCCGGTGGCCACGGGTTTTGAGGTCACAACTTGTTCGCCCCCGTGCGGTAGCAAAATGCGAATACTGCTCGAACCTTCCGGTAAAACTTCCATGCTACCGTTGGGATCCCGCTTCCATCGCGCTCCTATGGCCACAGGCTCGGGAAGCTCCGGGCGCGGCACAATCTCCAGGAAAACCAGTTCCCAGGGCGCAAGGTCCAGTGTAATCGTTGACGTGCTGCTGACGCCCTCCACGATTCCCTTGCGGTAAGGATACTGCGTGTAGCAAACCGCATTTGAAAGTCTCTTCGGGGCCCCCGCCTTTGCCAAGTCCAGTGTGTATTTCTGGGATTCATTGCAGGGGTTCCGAACCGCAATGATGCCCCGCACCCCACTCCAATGCGCATAGGCGTACGGTTCCCCAAGCTCCACCCGCGAGGTGAGAGGAACGGTGTTTTGAAGCACTTCCTGGTTGCGCCGTGCCCACTTCAGCAGTCCGGCATAAATCTGCCAGTCCGCATCCGTCATGAATTTCGGGTTGATATAGGTCGAAACAAAGAACCTTCCACGGCCAAAGGCCATGGCAGCGTGATTGGGAAAACCACCTGCCACATCACACTGGATAATATCAAAATACTGGACGGCGTTTTGCGGCAACCAGGTTTCGTCCAGGGATGAGAAAATATAGTACTCCCGGGCGGTAGTCTG
>PMYF01000505.1:6178-19969 GCA_003171295.1 Acidobacteriota bacterium
GGGCTGATATAGTTAGCCCAGGAATTAAGGTAAGTAGGCTCAGTAAACAGGTGGGGATTTGCTTCCCTGGAAACCTTCAATAATTCCAGTGAACACTCCGCCAGAGGTTCGACAGAGTCTTCTTCTGGCAGGAGACCATCGTGCCCCAGCTTTTCCCGGGCTATAAACCCGTCATACTTCACATGACCGAGCTGATTCTCCTCGATCAGTCGCGGCAGTTGCTGCTTTACTGCGTTAAGATACTTTGGATCCGCCAAGGATATACCACTCGAATTCCAGGGCTCGGCTCCCCAGGCCTTAACTACTACGTAGCCATTCTTTGCAACCCAATCCCGATCTATTACAAAGTTATAAAGTTCGCTTGGCGACATCCATAAGCCCAGCTTTCCGCCTGCGGACTTGATGGTCTCGACGATCGTCCCCAAACCGTGCGGGAAGTCTCGGGGGTTCACTTTCCAAATACTTTGGGGATCACTCCAGCCCTCATCCGCGGTGACGAAGTCAAAGAACACGCCGTGTTTTGCGTAGAGGCCCTCGACAAGCGCCTTGACCAAACCCAGCAACTCTTCTTCGTTAAAGACGTCCGGCAAGCTGTAATAGGTGTTATAGCCGGCGACCAGGCGCGGAGGCGCCACGCGGATGTCATCGATGTAACGAAAGAAGGCCTCTTTTGTTCGGTCGGCCTCGGCGACTCCAGCGACGGTGGAGTGGAGTTTCAACCAGTCAGAGGTAAGCGTCCTGCCACCCGGCCGGCTGCGCAGAACAAAGCCCTCGGTGTTGTATTCATTAAACGCGGCAACGAACTCGACGCCAGCCCACATCGTCTCGCAATGAATCGGATGACTCCCATAACGCATCTTGTCCACTGTCACCGACTTCCAATGGCGCTTTACCCCTTTCCAAAGGTCGAGGTCCGCCCTCATCAACCTTCGGGAAGCGCCTTTCTGCGCCTGGCGGACGGAAAGCTGCTTTCGAAGATAACCCTTGGATGGCAGTAAAGAGTACTCTGCCCGCACCTGGAGATCTGCCACGGCTTCGGTTGCGCCGGAATAGAGGAGTTCTACACTCTCCGGGCTCTTTTGCACTACCTTGGCGGTGAACTCCGCGGGGTTCGCCACCCTCCCCCCGTCGAACTCTAGGGCGAAGTCTGCCTCTGGCAAATTCACTACTTCATTGGCAAGCTTATTCCTCAGAGAACGGGAGGTAATTTTGCCCTGCCGCGTCACAAAACAAAAATCAAGGTTGGCGTTTCGAAGCGTGTGCTCCTCCGTCGCTTCCTTATCTTGGCCAGCACTCAACCCTATTGGTGTCGCCAAGGCTAACAGTCCTCCCAACCATTCCCGTCGATTTACATGAAGTTCAGTCAATTTCATGGATTCCCTCCCGTTGACTTAAGGTTCCTGCCGCAACCAAACGGACTCGCTGGATCAATTGGCACGCACCCCAACGGCCTTGCCCCCCTGCAAGCTCCTGCGTAAAGGCTCCCATTGATGGAAATGGCCGCACCCACACCTTCGTGGATAAGGAACCATAAGAGGTGACGTGCCTGTGCATCTTGCAGTTCTGCGGGCCGGATTATAGCCAGGAGGTGGACCCCGAAGTCAATACCATTCTTCGTCGGCAATGAGTCAGACACCTGCGCATACCAATAATTCCGGCCACATTGAAATTATTGCGGTTGGCGGCTTCGGCTGGTCGTCTAGCCATCCCATGAAAACGGTCGTTTGCGTCTGGCTTCATGCCTTGGGGTTGTGCTTCCGAACCCGGTTGGCGCTGCAGGCGGAGAATCTTGCCCTGCGCCATCAGACCACCCTGTTACAGGGCGGTCGGAAGCGAACGCAGTCGATCGGTTCCTCTGGGTCTGTCTGTCACGCCTCTGGGTGGGCGGGCGGTCCCCCCTCGCCATCTTCCAAGCGGAAACGGTGATCCGTTGGCATCGCACGGGATTTCGCCTCTCCTGGCGGTGGAAGAGCCGAGGCCTGCGGCTTGGGCGCCCCCAGGTTCCTCGGGATGGCCAGGACCTGATCCGCAAGATGAGCCTGGCGAATCCGCTTTGGGGGACACCTCGAATCCACGGCGAGCTGCTCAAACTCGGGATCCCTCTTTCCCACGCGACTACAACCAGGTACATGGTGCACACACGGCAACCGCCATCCCAGACTTGGGGCGCCTTCCTCAACAATCACGTTACAGTTGGCTTCTACCGGCTTCTTCGTAGTGCCAACCGTGACGTTCTGGGTCCTGTTTGTCTTCGTGGCACTCGCCCACTACCGAAGCCGGATGATTCATTTCAACGTCACCGCCCATCCCAGCTCTGAATGGACAGCACGCCAAATTGCCGAGGCCTTTCCCTGAGACAGCGCAGCTCGCTATCTGCTCCATGATCTCGATAGCATCTGGGGCGATGTCTTCCGGCAAAGAGCCCGAGGGATGGCGATTCGCGAAGTCCTGACGGCCCCACGATCGTCATCGCAGAGTCCCTATGTGGACCGGCGCCTGGTCGGACCCATCCGACGGGAATGTCTGGACCACATCATCGTGTTCAACGAATCGTCTCTGCGACGCACGCTCAAATCGTACTTCGATTATTACCACGCGGTGCGCACGCACTTGTCGCTGGAGAAAGATGCGCCGGAGACCAGACCGGTTCAACCGCCGGAGCTGGGGTCGGTCGTTGAACTGCCGGAGGTTGGCGGACTGCATCACCGCTATAAACAGTGGGTGGCTTGAAGAGTTGTTCGCGGACTGAAGAGGGGTGTGTTCCGACCTGGAGTCAGCCGAAATCCGCGAAGACTCCGGCGCGCTGGGAACAGGACCTTCCTCAGATTCGCACCGCCATCAAAACTGGAGCCCGCGCCTGCTCCACAACTCCCTCGACGCTTTGACGCCCCTGTGAATAAGCCGCTCTTTGTGGTCGATCGAGTTTTCGGCAGGGAGTGTGTCGACGTAAGGCTGATATGTTCAGTGGGCGCGCCGGGATAAACCGGCGTGGAGTAGTGAATGGAGAAGTCACACAGGAAATGCGTAGCGAACCCTCCTGACCCCGAGTCATGAGTGCCCAGTCGCGAGGCTGGGCGCGAAGCGTTGACATGGGCAAATGCGGGGAGGGTATTGAGCTGCGAAATAAGTGGAACCGGACCGAACCGCCGTGTACGGACCCGTATGCACGGTGGTGTGGGAAAAAAGGCGGGTGAACGCCTACCTATCTCGATTGATGTGGCGGTGGCTGGAAACGGGGTTCCGGACGTATCTCGGAGCTACCACGCCAGTTCCCGACCCTACCATGGACTGCCTTCTTCTCCATGACAACTTTTCTTCCCCCGCCTTCATCACCCATCCTATTTCCGGTTTTCAGATACGAACCCAAGCTTCAGCCGATCCCGATTCTCAAAGACCCATCCCTTGCCCAGCTCGTCTATAAAGAAGTCTTCAGATTTATGTTAACCGTTGATGTCATCGAAGGATCAACCCAGCCGAAGCCGTAAAGCTGATAAGATTGTTACGGGTCCCAGCAATCCGGACGGGACAAGCTTCGCGTCATTTCTCCACACGCGGAGAGTGGTGAAAGTGAATCGACCGGTGGGGCTCGGCTTGCCCTCGAGGAGCCAAGTTGGCCACTTGGCCAGTTGCTGTCCCCCTGCGAACGGCATGGGTTCCCATTCGCAGTCTTCAGGCAAAGCCGCATCTCCGATCAGCCGATTGGGCCATAGGTTCACCACCGTGATCTCTAGTGAGTTTGACCCAGAGCGGACAGCCTGGGTCACGTCGATCTGGAAGGGTGACTTCCACAACACGCCAAGGTCGTAACCGTTTAGCTTCACGCCAGCCATTACCTCTACTGCGCCCAGGTCAAGATATAAACTGCGCTGGCTATCGAGCATGGACGACGGGATTTGAAACTGCTTGCGATACGTCGCTTTGCCAGAGAAGTGGCGCACTCCGGAGTCTTCGTGCTCGGTCCAGGAGATCAGTCGCTCGAGTTCAATGTGCTCGGGTGCGCCCCAGTTCGGCGGGAAATAGACGCGCCACGGTCCGGTAATCGCGACAGGGTCTGGCAGGGCAGGCACTTCGACGGCATGCTCCTTGCCGTTCGCGGATTGCAGCGTGTATCGCCCGGTTTTCCACGTGGTCGCCTCGAACCTCCCGGTCTGATCACGGGTAAGCTCGATACACTCCGCTGAGTCCACGAGGACCCGCCCGTTGCGAGAGACAGACACGATGTGATCGGCCTCAGCAGCGCCATGGGCGCGGAAAACAACAAACACGGACTCACTCTCGTCGAGATGAATCGGCATGCGCGTCGACCCGCCGAGGGTGTCATAGATCGCAGGATTCTCCACGCGGCCGCCCTCCGGCCACCAGAACTCGGGCCGCTTGCCGCTCACACGGAAGGTGCATACCGCCTCCACGGGTCTCTTCTCCTTGTTGGCCACAAAGAAGATCTCCGTCCCCTCCGCAGTGCGGCGATGAATGTAGCGGAACGACGCCTCCGGTCCAGAGGAGAAATCCACCGGGATGCCCATTGCGGCCAGTACCTCTTCCGGCGACTTACCCCAAATCACGCGTCCCTCGCCGACACGGTGTTCTTGCACGCGCACGCCATCGCAGTTACCCCACAAGTGCTCAACGATCTGCTGGAGCTCCTCGTCACAGGCGGGATAATTCGACAGGCTGGGCGAACGGGAAGGGGGTGGACCCACTACGATCATCCCTTGTTCCACCATTGCCGCGATGCGCTTCAGCAGTTGCGGCGTCATCGTGCCCGCGCCCGGCATGTCTCCTGGCTGCGGCAAAACCAGCAGACGATAACTCATCCCGTCCGCTAACACGATGCGTCCATCCTGGATGGAGATTCGCTTCATCACCACTTCCGGGGGACATCCGTCATAGTTGTAGCCCGGCGGATCCGGAGGATTCGCGCTGCGCATGTCCACATGCGGCGGACGGAAGCGCATGGGCGCTCCTTCCGGCTGCAAATAGAGCAGATCCGCAACGAATAAGCCTTCGCGCAGTAGAAATTGGCAACGCGTCAGATACTCATGCCACGGTTTCGTTTCTTCCCACCATGTCTGGGTCCGTTCATAGTGCAAACCCCAGGGCCCCATGGTCATGCCCGGCACGCGATTCACCCACGGCTGCATGGCATAGCGGTGGAAAATGAAGCGGTTGATGCCGGCGCAGAAAGCCCAGTCGCCAAGCGTCTTCACAGATGCGGGATGCGCCAGCCAGTTCTCACCAGGCATGGCGGTGAACGACTCGGCTGCGATGATGCGCTTGCCGTAGACGTGGCCCGCCGAAACCATGTTCGCGACCCAAGACCAGGACCGGTACACCTCCGGGAAATAGTCTCGTCCGTACCAGAACTCGCCTTGCGGTTCATCTGCCTGGCCTGCGTATGCCACCTCGTCGCCGGGATCGCCGTCATAGGCTTCAATCGAAAGACGCAGTCCGTGCTCGTGCGCCAGCTCACGGAGCCGGCCAGCATAATTCTCGTTCAGCAGATCCGACACCGTTTTCCGGAGGTCCCACAGGAATCGTTCTGAGATCTCGAGATCGCTTACGACGCGTCCCGTCATCGCCGGCATAAACTGGAGTAAGTCATACCCGCTTCGCTTCTGGAACTCGTCGCGAAAGGCCGGCGTCCAGTTCTGTGCTCCAGCCTCCCAGCTGTCGATATGCGTCGAGACCAGCGTTTTGCCCGCCAGCGGCCCCACGGTGGAAAGAAGCTGCTCCAGGAACTTCGAAAAGTGCAACTCAATGGCAGCCTTGCTCAGCTTGTCGCATTCGAGGCCGCGCCCCGACTCTGGCGTGGGGTGATTATCGGCCCCGGTCGACGTATGGCCGAAGCGGAGCACCGTCCACTTACCAGGCGGAGCATCCCAAGAGAGGTGCCCGTCCTTGCATTGCGCGGTGAGGTCACGAATCTGATCCCGGGCAATGCGAGATTCCGGTGGCACCGTCGGAAACCAGATCGGAAGCGGCGGCAGTCCAAAATCACTGTCATAGGGTGTCGACTTCGCGTCGTAGTCTGCCTCGATCGCGATGTTCGGAATGCGATACGAATCATCGTCTGGTGTGGGGAACGCGAGAACGCAGATGTCGCGGTAGTAGCCTGCCACCTTCTCCGGGCTGGGTAGATCCAGACCGAGATGTCGTCCGCCTTGCAATTCGAGTTCCGACCAAACCACCTTCTGCATCGAGAGTTCTGGCGTGATCCACGGCCCGCCACTGCCATCCCAACCCGCGGCGTTGTACATGTTGATTTCCATGCCCAGCCGAATTGCCTCTTCACAGGCGAATAGGAGCATCTCATGCCACTGGGGGCTTGCAAACGGGATCGGTCCTGCCGGTACCCCGGGATCCACCTCCATGATCAGAACGCCACCGATGCCGACGCGCTGCATCGCTTCCATATCCGCCGTGATGCCCTCTCGCGTGATGTTGCCATTCACCCAGAACCAGTAAACCCACGGACGCGATTCATCCGGGGGATGGGTGAAAGCGGCTTCCAACTGTGACACGTCGGGCGTTTGGGTCTGCTGCGGGAGTGTGAACCTTACCCACAGCCCTGCCGTAGTTACTGCCATACCACCGAGGAAGGTTCGTCGATTAATCATTGCCGGAGTATAGCGGAAATAGCCTTGGTGTATGAAAGAGATCATCTACACCATGCTTCGCGGCGAGTATCTGTGAATCCGCGCCGCAAAGAAGTCTAAATTGCAGAATCATTCCTGTCTTCAACAAAAGGAATATGCTCAGGGTGATTCTTTCGGATGTACTCTTGGCTTCCGGAGTACTTTTGACGTTCCACTTCCAGATCGCAGCCATTTTACCTTGAGCGGCTCCGCAATTCTAATGTGGTCGGAAGGTGCGATTAAAGTCAAAGGGAACGCGATAATCCTTGTCCTGCTCCACTCGCCATTGAGAAACGACTGCCCTTAACCCTGCTTTCTACTCCCCACGAACTTGGGTGCGCGGCGAACCTCCTTGCAACACCGCGAAGGGTGGTCTACTATCTGCACTGTGAATTCCCGTTGCAAGTATCCCGAGGTTTGCTCATGGCCATGACATCGAAGCAGAGGTTCCTCGCCGCTCTCGAAAGGCGCAAGCCCGACCGCCTACCGGTGACGACCCATCACGTCATGCAGTATTTTCTCGACAAGTACGAGCGCGGAATTTCCAGCCAGGAATTCTTCGAGCGTTACGGCCTGGACCCGATCACCTGGCACGTGCTGCATAAACCTGCTCCCGGCAGCGGAGACTACTACGATCCTTTGCAGGGCGAGCCGGTTTTTTTGGAGGCGCGGCGAATCTCATCCCCCGAGTGGCGCATTGAGCCAGAGGCTATTCCCGGCGAGGCTTACAAAACTGTGCGCTACCGTTTCGTGACCCCCAAGGGCACGCTCTCAATGGTGACGCAATCAAACGCGCAGACCACCTGGGTCAGCGAACACCTCGTCAAGAACAAGCGCGACATTGACCTGATCGGCGAATACGTCACCGCGCCGTGGTGCGATGTGGAGGCGGTGAACCAAGTCGTCGAGCAATACGGTGAGCGCGGCTTGGTGCGCAGCCACATCCCCTGCTTCGACGTGTACGGGCAACCGGGCACCTGGCAGGATGCTTGCTGCCTCTATCCCACCGAGCAACTCATCCTCGAGACCTACGACGACCCCACCTGGGTGCACGAATTCCTGCGCATCCTGCACCGCCGCAAGAAGACCTACATCCGATCGATGGCGGGCGCGAAAATTGACCTAGTGGAACTCGGGGGCGGCTCGGCGTCGTCTACGGTTATTTCACCCAAGCTCTTTGGCGAATTCGTCGCGCCCTACGACACCGAGCTGATTTCGCTCGCTCACCAAGCCGGCCAGCGGATTGTCTACCATACCTGTGGCGGTATGATGCCGATCCTCGAAAGAATCGCGGACATGCAACCGGATGCGATGGAGACCTTCACGCCCGCCGCCATGGGTGGCGATGTGATTATGGCGGAAGCCAAGCGGCGCATCGGCGACCGTGTCTGCATTGTCGGCGGCTTCGATCAATTTCATAGCCTGATCGATTGCACGCCGGAAGCGACGCGAGGCGCGGTGCGACAATGCTTCGAGGCCGCCGGCGAAGGCGGCGGCTTCATCCTCTCGCCCTCCGACCACTTCTTCGACGCCGACCCAAAACTGATCCAAGCCTACGCCGACGAAGGTCGCCAGTGCGTGTACATAGGGTGAGCGCTCCGCCGGGGACGGTTCGCGTCGCCATAAATGTGTCCAACGGAAATTGACCCCGGCTCCCTAGCGAAAGTGGCAGTATAGGACTTCGGGGCGGTCGATGCTCACTGCTGGCGTGAGATCCTTGCTCTTGAATTCCACGACTTTTTGGCAAGACTCCGCGCTCTCTTACCTCACATCTCCCATGCCGCGCCAGTGTTCGCACAGGAAAGCTGGCGGGGGGTTCAGACTATTGTAGAAATGGCTTTGTTCCGTAACTCTTTCAGGCTGCGACGTGCCACGCGTGCCGATGCTTGAGCCCACCAGCCCGTGGCAGAGCTACAAGTGTGCCATGACCCGCTTCCCTTCTCTCTACCGGCCTCAGTTCGGGTGTGTCCTTCCCCCATCCATCGTGGGTCCTATCCGCATGATAGTAGCTGAGGTATTCACGAACCAACCCTTGACGACGCGACAGACACCCGCGAACCATTGGAGGTCTGCTTGGAAGGAATCCGAATCAGGGCTCGCCATGTGCAGGCATGTTAGCGAATAAGGGATGCGATAATGTTTCATGTTGTTGCAGACCGAAAACTTGCCACAGAAGCTGTTGCGCCGAATCGCTATCAGCAACTGGTCGGGTGTGTCAGGGGTCGCCTGAACTAAGACCGGCACATTGAGAGTAGCCATAAGCAAGGGTTCAGCGACCGCCTTCTCGTCACCAAAAATGGGCAGCGATACGTTTACACCATCGATCGGCTGACGACGGGATTGGAAAAGCGCCGCACCGGCTTTTGCCTCACTGCGGGTCTCCTCGCACCCATATTTGCTTTCGTCGGGGCCACCGACGGCATACTGCATCCCGGCCCGCTGAACGGCTGGGATCATCTCCTGGCGACCTTTTTTGGCCAGATGGTCGGGAAGGAAACCGCGGTTTCCGATAATCAAGCCCATGGTTATTTGCTTATTCATTGGAGTGTCCTCGTCTTCAGTAGTCATGCACCCTCGATCGTGCAATGTCGAGGGTCAGCAGAGCGAGGGTCATGAGATGAGCTGGTTTGAGTATGCAAGCACACAGACGGCGAGAATGAGGACGCCCACTCCGATCGTCATCAGGCGCTTGGCTTTTGAACTGGCCCCTGTCCATTCACCGGAAAGGACTCCGAGCGCATTTGCGGCAAGGATGGAACCGATCAACATCATGGGAAAACCCAAGAACGCCCCAAGCTGGCCCAGATAGGCGACGCCTAAGCCGTAAACCACGATTCCGCCCGCCCAGGTTGCTCCCATAAAGAGGGCCCAGAGCCAGTACCCTCCCACTCCGGGCTGAAAGAAATTCCTGAAGCTGCGCCGACGGTATACGAGGTAGAGACAGTAGGCGATATTCACCAGGTAGTTTCCGGTAAAGGCCGGGACCCATAACGCGTTGTTGGCGCCTACTAGACCGCTCCCGTGGTGCAGTGCTTCGTCCCGGATTTCGACCCCGAAGATCAGGGCAAAATTCACCAGTGAGGAAAGAATCGCGGAAACAATGCAGAGGAGTACGCCGATCTTGAAATGAGACATTTCCGTCTGCCCCGTACCTTGACTCGGCGTGGACGATGATGCTTCCTTTATTTTTCCTGCCCAACCACAAAGCGCGATTCCGACGATCATCACAGCCACACCCAATGCCAGAACAACCCCGGCGGGCCGTGCAAACTGATCAGGATGTTGCATGCCGAGGGGTACAACTGAACCGGCCACGGCATTAATGGCACTGATCAGGGATATTCCCAATGACAATCCGAGCATTGAAACGCCTAGGCCAAGAAAGATTGCCCCTAGACCCCAGCCGCAGCCGAAAGCGAACGAGATGAGAAGCGACTTCCAGGATGAGGCGCCGTAGACGTCCATCAGGTGGGGAACTGTCAGAAACGCCACGGGCCATGGGATGATAAGCAGAGCCAGGAGAGAACCGGCCCCCCACGTGTTCTCCCAACCCCATTTAGGCGTGAGCTTCAGCGGAAACACAAAGCTGCCTTCCATCGCTCCGCCCACAAGTACAAGTGCTACGCCGAGGAGTGCATATAGTCCCATTTGAGAATCCTTGTCGCGCGGTTTCGGTTTGCCAAATCACGAGCAATGAAGCAATTCTTCCACGAACGAAACTCTAGCCATGCGAAACTTCGGAATTAGATTAGGAGAGCCGATTCGCGGTTCCGCTCGGACATATCTACTCTCCCAGTTCGATCATGCCTTTCTCCCGGTTCGCCTCGATGAAGAGATATGATTCTGGGTAATTGCGGAAGGAGAAGTTTTTCGTCAAAAGTGGTTTGGAGATAATGCCTCCAACGAAAAGGAAGCGAATGGCATCTATGTAGTCCTCTCGCCGGTACATCAATGTGCCACGTACATCGAGTTCACGATCCTGCATAAGCCTCGAGGCGACTTCGGGGCGGTTACTAAAGAATCCGACGACGATGGTGGCGCCTCCTTTTCTTACGCAGCGGATCGCCTGGCTCGCGGTCTCTGTTACCCCGACGCATTCGAAGGCCGTGTCAGTACGATCGGGGTCGAAGACTTCGCTCACGTAACTCTCGAGAAAGGCTTTCTGCGGATTGAAGGTGTTCACGATCCCACATTGCCGGGCAATTCCCAGCCGGCGCTCGCTCAGATCGGAGATCAGAATTTGCGCGGCTCCCCGCCATTGAGCCACCAGGGCAACCAGGCTCCCGATTGGCCCTATACCGAGAACGAGCACCCGCAACCCCGCCACGCCCCCAGCGCGGCCGACGGCATGGACTGCGACGGCGGTCGGTTCGACTAATGCGCGAAGCTCCGGAGTGAAGCCGGGAGGCAGTTTCAAAAGACCAGACTCGGGAAACACAAAGAACTCTCGCGCGACTCCCAGCGCTTGAAACCCGATCACCTTAAGCTTTTCGCACAAGTGATATCACGCCTCGCGACAGGGCAGGCATTCCCCACAGACGATCTGGGGGGAGCAGTAGCCAGGTCACCCACACGCACGGATTCGACACCTCGACCAACCTTTTGCTGCCTCACCGCAGAATTCGTACCCCTGAACGACCGGGTAGGGTGTGTGAGGATGCCTGCCATGGTAGACGTGTATGCCAGAGCCACAAATCCCGATGCGCCGAATCCGCAGCAATACATCCTTGTCGCCAATGGTCGGTTTCGGCGCGCTATCAAATTCGACCTTGCCTGGACTTGTCATCGTTGCGCGAAGCATATCTGCCCCTCATTCCGTCGGATGCACTATGATTTTGAGATTCTCTTTGCCATCCGCCAGCAGCGTCAGCGCCTTGGCATACTCCTTGAGTCCAACGCGGTGAGTTATGACCCCGTCGACACACACGACTCTCTGATCGAGATAACTGATCGCCCGATCGAAGCAGTGTGTCTGTGCGAAACTGCCAATCAATTTGATCTCGTTTCGGAAGAGCCAGTAGGGTTTCACCTGGATCAAATCCTCTTCATTGCATACACCGTAAATGAGGACCTTGGAACCCATCTTGGTAAACTGGAATGCGTGTTCGATGATTTGTGGAGTGCCGGTAGCGTCGACTACGATGTCGTACCCTTCGGGAGCCAGCGCCCTAACGGCCTCGACATGACTCGTGAGGTCATTCCTTCGCATGAGGACCGTATGTTTGACTCCCAGTTTGTTGAGAACGTCGAGTTTGAACTGCGTTGGTGCCACCACGACCACGAGCGCCGCGCCGCAATGTTGGACAAGCTGTGAAAGGAGAAGACCGGCTGGTCCGGCGCCGAAGATCAGGACTTTGTCGCCACATTTAGGGTCCAGCATGTCAACACCGTGAACGACACACGACAGCGGCTCGGTGAAGGCAGCTTCATCAAAGCTCATATGATCAGGGATCCGGAAAGCTTTATCAGCATTGACCAGTGCGTACTCGGCTAACCCGCCGGGCCCCGTGCATCCCAGCGAGTAGAAGTTCTGGCAGTAAAGAGGTTGATTGCGGCGGCAATAGTAGCAGCACCCGCAGACAACGGTGTTGTCACAGGTAACGCGATCGCCAGGTTTCCACTCCGCGACACCCGAGCCGACCTCCACGATTTCTCCACAAAACTCGTGGCCGGGGGTTAGAGGAAACTGAGATATGAACCGTCCGTGATGAATGTGGAGATCGGTTTTGCAAATCCCACATCGTTTGACCCGGACCATGACCTGACGCGGCCCAGGCTTTGGCTCCTGAACATCTTGAATGCTGAAACATTCCGGCTTGGTGTAGACGATTGCTATCATGGCTGCCTCTCATCAGTTGAAGTTAGCCCTTTGAGCGCACAACGACCTGGCTCGGTCGCCGAGAGGACGTAGGCCATGGTTCCTGATTACGCGCATAGCCCTCCTGCTGCTCTTGCCACTTACTTCAGTCTCTACATTGTCAAGGTCTTGTTCGCGAAGGTCGTGCAAGCTCCGTTTTATCCGCGATCGCGAGTTTCCAATGTGGATAAGAGATGGGCGTGAGGGTTGCTGCGGAGTTTCGGAATGTCGTGTTTTCATCGCTGGCTCATTTTGCCGAACATGCAATAGACCCGCATGACTTACGAACGACCAACTTGCAGTCCAACATGATATGGCAAGCTGGCATATTAGGGTGGGCAATGCGCGCGAACATCGCCATTATGGCTGCGGCACCGATATCTTCGCAGGGTTGGTGGAGGGTTGTTAGCGGCACTTGCAGGAGACTGGCATACTTGACGTCATCGATTCCAACGAGCCTCACCTCGGCCGGGATTTGCAGGCCGAGATCGCTAAGGGTGCGCATCAATTGCGCGGCTGTGACATCGTTGGCGCACACGAACGCCTCCGGCCGCAGGGACTCGAGAATGCCTTGGATAAGCGGGGCATCATCAGGATTACCCCACTTAACCCAATCTGACGATGACGAAACGCCGAAACAGATGAGAGCTTCACGGAATCCTCTGGCGCGAGCTTCTACTGTAGGAGCTGAATTGGGCCGGGCAAGAAACACAATCCGGCGACATCCAAGCTTCAGCAGGTGCTCTGTGATTACGTATCCTGCGCGGGGGTTGTCAATCCCGACCAAATCGTACCGGCTGCGCTGCGGGTATGCGCAGATATCGCGGTCGAGGAGAACGATCGGGATCTTTGCTTTGTCAAGCGCGTCTGCGATCTGCTGGTTCAGAACGTCCTTTCCTTCAGTTAACTCAAGAGGCGCGAAAAAAACCCCCGACACTCCACTGTCGATATACTGTTGGCAGAGGACTTGGACTTGTGTTTCCTTGGAGTGCCCCCGCTGCGTTTGTCCCCAAATCAGCTCAAATCGGCTGGTCTGACGAGACTGCGAAATACCCTGGCAAGTCGGCTCAAAGATCTCCGTCTGGCCCAATTCGGGAATGAGAAGCCCAAAGACATACCTCCGTTCGCTTTTGGTTCTTCCAACATACGTGCCCGAGCCCGCTCGCCTTTCAACCAAACCTTTCTTTTCAAGTTCCGAGAGAGCTCGCGCGACCGTAGGGCGCGAGACACCGAATTGCCTCCCAAGTTGAAGCTCGCCCGGCAGTCTTTGACCCTCCAAGTATTCTCCCCGATTAATGG
>PMYF01000922.1:0-1038 GCA_003171295.1 Acidobacteriota bacterium
ATTCCAGAAAGTGGACGCGGCAAGCGTATGATGAATTTATTGAATCCAAACAGCTTACGCGTCCACTTTCTGGAGAGGAGCCGCAGGCGACGAAGAATCTCGTATTTCCATGAAAATGCGCAGGGCGAGATTCTTCGCGTAGTTTACCCTAAGCGGGCAGAGCGAGATCCCTCAGAATGACAGCAGGGAACCGTTTTCCCGCAGCCTGTAAAGGCGGCCTCTTTGTTTGCCAGCCGGGTTTTCACACAGACGCCTTCAGTCCAACACCATGGTCAGCAGCGCCATGCGCACATACAAGCCATTCTGCGCTTGACGGAAGTAAGCGGCGCGGGGGTCGCTATCCACTTCCATGCTGATTTCCTCCAGCCGGGGCAGGGGGTGCAACACGATGGATTTGGGCCGCATCAGTTGCAGGGCGGCGCGGTTGATTATGTACACGCCCCGGCATTTTTCGTAATCGGCGGTGCGGTCGCCGAAGCGTTCTTTCTGAATGCGCGTCTGGTAAACGACGTCGACTTCCGGCAGGACCTTTTCCAGGTCCGTCTCTTCGACGTACCAGATATGGTGTTCGCGCAGGTGCTCGAGGATATCCTCTTTCATCTTCAGGAGCGTGGGCGCGACAAAATACATCTTGATGTCCTGGTACTTGCTGAGCAGGTAGGTAAGCGAGCGGACGGTGCGTCCCTGCGCCAAGTCTCCCACCATGGCTATCTTCAAGCCGTCGATCGTGCCGATCTCTTTGCGGATGGTGTAAAGGTCAAGCAGAGACTGGGTCGGGTGCTGGCCCGCGCCGTCGCCGGCATTAATGACCGGAGCCTTTGAGATCGCGGCGGCGCGCTTGGCGGCGCCCACCTCATAATGACGGAGGACGATCACGTCCGCGTAACCGTTCAGGATTTGGATCGTGTCTTCCAGGGTTTCACCCTTGGCCACCGAGGAAAACTCGGCGGCGTTCTCCGTCGAAATGACCTGCCCCCCCAGGCGGTGCATGGCGGTTTCAAACGAGAAACGCGTGCGCGTGGAGGGCTCATAGAAGAG